>NZ_DJDN01000044.1:0-111572 GCF_002431095.1 Pantoea sp. UBA5923
GGTGATCCGCGGCAGCCTGGTATCCGACCTGATCGTTTACCTCGGTAGTATCGATTTTGTTATGTCAGACGTGGACCGCTAATTATGCACGATCAAAAAATTGCCATTCATACGATCGACCCGAACGAGGTCTTCGTGCTGAGCGCGGAAGAGCATCACGCTATCGAGCACGAAAAACACCACTATGAAGATGCGCGCGCGGCGTCGATTGAGGCGCTGAAGATTGTGCAGAAGCAGCGCGGCTGGGTGCCGGATGGCGCTATTCACGCTATCGCCGAGGTGCTGGGCATTCCGGCGAGCGACGTCGAAGGTGTCGCCACCTTCTACAGCCAGATTTTCCGTCAGCCGGTCGGCCGTCACGTTATCCGCTATTGCGACAGCGTAGTGTGTCACATCACTGGCTATCAGGGCATTCAGGCGGCGCTGGAGCAGAATCTCAATATCAAGCCTGGCCAGACCACGGCGGACGGCCGGTTTACGCTGCTGCCGACCTGCTGTCTGGGCAACTGTGATAAAGGCCCGACCATGATGGTGGATGAAGATACCCACGTTCATCTGACGCCGGAAGGCATCGCCTCATTACTGGAGCAGTATCAATGACCATCAAACAGATCATTCGTACTGCGGAAACGCACCCGCTCACCTGGCGTATGCGCGATGACAAACAGCCGGTATGGTTTGAAGAATATCGCAGTAAAAATGGCTATGCGGGCGCGGAAAAAGCGCTGAACGGCATGGCGCCGGACGAAATCGTCGCGGCGGTGAAAGATTCGGGTCTGAAAGGACGCGGCGGCGCAGGCTTTTCCACTGGTCTGAAGTGGAGCCTGATGCCGAAAGACGAATCCATGAACATCCGTTACCTGCTGTGTAACGCCGATGAGATGGAGCCGGGCACCTATAAAGACCGCCTGCTGATGGAGCAGATGCCGCACCAGCTGGTGGAAGGCATGCTGATTAGCGCCTTCGCGCTGAAAGCCTATCGTGGCTACATCTTCCTGCGCGGCGAGTATATCGAAGCGGCTGTGAACCTGCGTCGCGCTATCGCGGAAGCGACCGAAGCGGGCTTCCTCGGTAAAAACATTCTCGGCACCGGGTTCGACTTCGAGCTGATCGTGCACACCGGCGCGGGTCGTTACATTTGCGGCGAAGAGACGGCGCTGATCAACTCGCTGGAAGGGCGTCGCGCCAACCCGCGTTCCAAGCCGCCGTTCCCGGCAAGTGCGGGCGTGTGGGGCAAGCCGACCTGCGTTAATAACGTGGAAACGCTCTCCAACGTACCGGCGATCCTGGCCAACGGCGTCGAATGGTACAAAGGCCTGTCGAAAAGCGACGATGCCGGCACCAAAATGATGGGCTTCTCCGGCCGCGTAAAAAATCCAGGCGTATGGGAGCTGCCGTTCGGCATTACCGCGCGTGAAATCCTGGAAGATTATGCAGGCGGCATGCGCGACGGTCTGCGCTTTAAAGCCTGGCAGCCGGGCGGCGCGGGGACCGACTTTCTGACCGAGCAGCATCTCGATTTGCCGATGGAGTTCGCCAGCATTGGTAAAGCGGGCAGCCGCCTGGGTACGGCGCTGGCGATGGCCGTCGACCACGAGATCAATATGGTGTCGCTGGTGCGCAACCTGGAAGAGTTCTTCGCGCGTGAATCGTGCGGCTGGTGTACACCATGCCGCGACGGCCTGCCGTGGAGCGTGAAAATCCTGCGCGCGCTGGAGCAGGGCAAAGGGCAGCCGGGCGATATCGAAACCCTGCAGCAGCTTTGCCGCCAGCTTGGCCCTGGCAAAACTTTCTGCGCCCACGCGCCTGGCGCGGTGGAGCCGCTGCAGAGCGCCATTAAATATTTCCGTGAAGAGTTTGAAGCCGGCATTGCGCCGCAGGTCTTCGGCAATACGCGCGCAATCGGCGGTATTCAGCCTAACCTGCTGAAAGCACGCTGGTAATTCACCGCAGCACACGGAATCGGCTCTGCGCCGCTGCCCCAAAACCGGGGCAAGAATATGATTAACGCTCGTCCCTGACGAGCCTTACGGAAGCATGTTCACTATGGCTACAATCCATGTAGACGGTAAAGAATATGATGTGAACGGAGCGGACAACCTGCTGCAGGCGTGTCTCTCTCTGGGCCTTGATATTCCTTATTTTTGCTGGCATCCGGCGCTGGGAAGCGTTGGGGCTTGCCGCCAGTGCGCGGTGAAGCAATTCCAGAATGCCGAAGATACCCGCGGCCGTCTCGTCATGTCCTGCATGACGCCGGCCTCCGACGGCACCTTTATCTCCATTGACGACGGCGAAGCGAAAGAGTTTCGCGAAAGCGTGGTGGAGTGGCTGATGACCAACCACCCGCATGACTGTCCGGTCTGCGAAGAGGGCGGCAACTGTCACCTGCAGGATATGACGGTGATGACCGGCCACAGCTTCCGTCGCTACCGCTTTACGAAACGTACTCACCAGAATCAGGATCTCGGCCCGTTCATCTCCCATGAAATGAACCGCTGTATCGCCTGCTACCGCTGCGTGCGTTACTACAAAGATTATGCCGACGGCAAAGATCTGGGCGTTTACGGCGCGCACGATAACGTCTACTTCGGCCGTCCGGAAGAGGGCACGCTGGAGAGCGAATTCTCCGGCAACCTGGTGGAGATCTGCCCGACCGGCGTCTTCACCGACAAAACGCACTCCGAGCGCTATAACCGTAAATGGGATATGCAGTTCGCGCCGAGCATCTGCCAGCAGTGCAGCGTCGGCTGTAACACCAGCCCCGGCGAGCGCTATGGCGAACTGCGTCGTATCGAAAACCGCTACAACGGTACGGTAAACCACTACTTCCTGTGCGACCGCGGCCGTTTCGGCTACGGCTACGTCAACCGTAAAGATCGTCCTCGTCATCCTGCGCTGCTGCGCGGCAACGACTGGGTTACGCTGAATGCGGAGCAGGCGGTTAACGCGGCGGCTGACGTGCTGCGTCAGGCGAAGCGCGTTATCGGCATCGGCTCCCCGCGCGCCAGCGTGGAGAGCAACTTTGCGCTGCGTGAGCTGGTGGGTGCGGAAAACTTCTCTACCGGTATGCCGGCGGGGGAGCAGGCGCGTCTGGAACTGATGCTTAAAATTCTGCGCGAAAGCGGCATCTATACACCGTCCCTGCGCGAAATAGAAAGCTATGACGCTGTGCTGGTGCTGGGCGAAGATCTGACCCAGGTCGGCGCGCGCGTGGCACTCTCTGTGCGTCAGGCGGTAAAAGGCAAAGCGCGCGAAATGGCCGCGGCGCAGAAAGTCGCCGACTGGCAGATCGCCGCCATTCTTAATATCGGTCAGCACGCTAAACATCCGCTGTTCGTCACTAACGTTGACGAAACCCGCCTTGATGATATCGCCGCGTGGAGCTATCGCGCGCCGGTGGAAGATCAGGCACGTCTCGGCTTCGCCATCGCCAGCGCGCTGGATGAAAGCGCGCCGGTAGTCAGCGATTTCGACAGCAGCCTTAGCGGCAAGCTGGACGTCGTGGTGCAGGCGCTGGCCGGTGCGAAAAAACCGCTGATTATCTCCGGCACCCACTCGGGCAGCACGGCGATGATCGAAGCGGCGGCCAACGTCGCTAAAGCGCTGAAGGCGCGTGGTGCCGACGTCGGCATTACGCTGCTGGCCGGTGCGGCGAACAGCATGGGTCTGGGCCTGATGGGCGGCAACACGCTCGACAGCGCGCTGGAACAGCTGAGCAACGGCGAAGCGGATACGGTGGTGGTGCTGGAGAACGACCTCTATCGTCATGCGCCGAAAGCGCAGGTAGATGCCGCGCTGGCTAACGCCACGAACGTGATTGTGGTCGATCATCAGCGCACCGCGACGCTGGAGAAAGCGGGCCTGGTGCTCTCTACCGCCAGCTTCGCCGAAAGCGACGGCACCTCGATCAACCATGAAGGCCGCGCGCAGCGCTTCTTCCAGGTTTACGATCCGGCTTACTACGACAACAGCATCGTGATGCTGGAGAGCTGGCGCTGGCTGCACTCGCTGCACAGCACGCTGGAAAGCCGCCATCCCGACTGGACGCAGCTCGATCACGTCATCGACGCCGTGGTGGCGAAGCTGCCGCAGCTGAAAGGCATTAAAGAAGCCGCGCCGGATGCCAGCTTCCGCATTCGCGGACAAAAACTGGCCCGCTCGCCAAACCGCTCCAGCGGACGTACCGCCGCGCGCGCCAATATCAGCGTGCACGAGCCGCGTCAGCCGCAGGATCGGGACAGCATGTTCGCCTTCTCTATGGAAGGTAACAACCAGCCGAGCGCGCCGCGTTCGCAAATCCCGTTCGCCTGGGCGCCAGGCTGGAACTCCCCGCAGGCGTGGAACAAGTTCCAGGCCGAAGTGGGCGGCAAGCTGCGCAACGGCGACCCGGGTGTGCGTCTGTTCGAAGCAGGCGATGCGTCCCTGCCGTGGTTCACTGAGGTCCCGACCGCCTTTGTCGGCGGCGAGCAGTGGCGCGTCGCGCCTTACTACCAGCTGTTCGGTAGCGAGGAGATGACCCAGCGTTCGGCGGTGTTCCAGAAGCGTATGCCGCAGCCGATGCTGGTGATTAACCAGAATGATGCGGCGAAGCTGGGCGTGAATGAAGGCGCGGCCGTTGAGTTCACCTGTTCAGGCGAGACCCTGCGTCTGCCGGTGCGCTTCTCCAGCGCGCTGCAGCCGGGCCAGATTGGCCTGCCGCTGGGTATGCCGGGCGTTCCGCCGTTCCTGGCGGGCGCGCACATTGACAAACTGCAGGAGGCGGCGCGATGAGCTGGTTAACACCGGACGTTATCGACATCATTCTGACCGTGGTAAAGGCGATTGTCATTCTGCTGGTCGTCGTGGCGTGTGGCGCGTTTATGAGCTTTGCCGAACGCCGCCTGCTCGGTCTGTGGCAGAACCGCTACGGGCCGAACCGCGTGGGCTGGGGCGGTTCGCTGCAGCTCGCGGCGGATATGATCAAGATGTTCTTTAAAGAGGACTGGGTTCCGCCCTTTACCGACCGCTTTATCTTTACCCTTGCGCCGGTTATTGCGTTCGTCTCCCTGCTGCTGGCGTTCGCCATCGTGCCGGTATCGCCGAGCTGGATGGTAACCGACCTCAACATCGGGCTGCTTTTCTTCCTGATGATGGCGGGTCTGGCGGTTTACGCGGTGCTGTTCGCCGGCTGGTCGAGTAACAACAAATACTCGCTGCTGGGCGCGATGCGTGCTTCCGCGCAGACGCTGAGCTACGAAGTGTTTCTCGGTCTGTCGCTGATGGGCGTGGTGGCGCAGGCGGGCTCGTTCAATATGACCGCTATCGTTGAAAGCCAGGCGCATCTGTGGAACATCATTCCGCAGTTCTTCGGCTTCCTGACCTTCTGTATCGCGGGCGTGGCGGTGTGTCACCGTCATCCCTTCGACCAACCGGAAGCGGAGCAGGAGCTGGCGGACGGTTACCATATTGAATATGCCGGGATGAAGTTCGGCCTGTTCTTCGTCGGCGAGTATGTGGCTATCACCACCGTATCAGCGCTGATCGTGACGCTGTTCTTCGGCGGCTGGCAAGGCCCGTTCCTGCCGCCGTTCATTTGGTTCGCCCTTAAGACGGCGTTCTTTATGGTGATGTTTATCCTGATTCGTGCTGCGCTTCCGCGTCCACGCTATGACCAGGTGCTGTCGTTCGGCTGGAAAGTCTGTCTGCCGTTGACGCTGTTGAACCTGCTGGCGACCGCCGCAGTGATTCTGTACAACGCGCAGTAAGAGGTGTTGAGATGACTTTAAAAGATATTGTCGTTGGCTTCGGCACGACAGTGCGCAGTATCTGGATGATAGGCATGCATGCCTTCGCCAAGCGCGAAACTCAGATGTACCCGGAGGAGCCGGTCTATCTGCCGCCGCGCTATCGCGGTCGTATCGTGCTGACGCGCGATCCCGACGGTGAAGAGCGCTGCGTAGCCTGTAACCTTTGTGCGGTGGCCTGTCCGGTCAGCTGTATTTCGCTGCAGAAAGCAGAGACCAAAGATGGCCGCTGGTACCCGGAATTTTTCCGCATCAACTTCTCACGCTGCATTTTTTGCGGGATGTGCGAAGAGGCCTGTCCGACTACCGCGATCCAGCTGACGCCCGATTTCGAACTGGGCGAGTTTAAGCGCCAGGATCTGGTGTATGAAAAAGAAGATCTGCTGATCTCTGGTCCGGGCAAATACCCCGAGTACAACTTCTACCGCATGGCAGGTATGGCGATCGAAGGGAAAGATAAGGGCGACGCCGAAAACGAAGCCAAACCTATCGACGTCAAAGGTTTGTTACCTTAAGGAGCCCGGCATGGAAATTGCGTTTTATCTTTGCGGTCTGGTGGCAGTGCTGACGACGCTGCGCGTCATCACCCACACCAATCCGGTACATGCGCTGCTGTATCTGATCGTGTCGCTGCTCTCCGTCGCGGGCGTTTTCTTTTCGCTCGGCGCCTATTTCGCCGGCGCGCTGGAGATCATCGTCTACGCCGGGGCCATTATGGTGCTGTTTGTCTTCGTGGTGATGATGCTCAATATGGGCAACGCCACGATGAAGCAGGAGCGCGAATGGCTGCAGCCTTCGCTGTGGATTGGTCCTGGCATCGTTTCGCTCTTGCTGCTGGTGGTCATGGTCTACGCCATTCTGACCGCTAACGATCAGGGCATCGACGGTACGGTCATCGACGCCAAAGCGGTAGGTATCAGCCTGTTCGGGCCTTACGTGCTGGCGGTGGAACTCGCCTCAATGCTGCTGCTGGCGGGTCTGGTGGTGGCGTTCCACGTCGGGCGCGAAGAGCGTCAGGGCGAAGTGATGAGCAATCGTGACGCCAATAAGGAGGAGCATGCATGATCCCTTTACAACACGGTTTAATTCTGGCCGCCGTGCTGTTTGTCCTTGGACTGACATCACTGGTGCTGCGTCGCAACCTGCTGTTTATGCTGATCGGCCTCGAGATTATGATCAACGCGGCCGCGCTGGCGCTGGTTGTAGCGGGCAGCTACTGGGGACAGGCGGATGGACAGGTGATGTATATCCTGGCGATCAGCCTTGCGGCGGCGGAAGCCAGCATCGGCCTGGCGCTGCTGCTCCAGCTCTATCGTCGTCGTCTGACGCTGAACATTGATACTGTGAGCGAGATGCGCGGATGAATCTTCTCTATTTAACAATCCTGTTTCCGCTGATCGGCTTCTTGCTGTTGGCGTTTTCCCGTGGTCGCTGGTCGGAGAACCTGTCGGCTGCGATCGGCATGGGCTCGGTGGGCCTGGCGGCGCTGGTGACGCTCTATGTCGGCATCGACTTTTTTGCTAATGGTCAGCAGCCTTTTACTCAGGCGCTCTGGACCTGGATGCAGGTCGGCAATTTCGACATTAAGGTTAACCTGACGCTGGACGGGCTTTCGCTCACCATGCTCTCTGTGGTGACCGGCGTCGGCTTCCTGATCCATATGTTCGCCTCCTGGTATATGCGTGGCGAAGAGGGCTACTCGCGCTTTTTCGCCTATACCAACCTGTTTATCGCGAGCATGGTGGTGCTGGTGCTAGCCGATAACCTGATGCTGATGTATCTCGGCTGGGAAGGGGTGGGGCTCTGCTCATACCTGCTGATCGGCTTCTACTACAGCAATCCGGAAAACGGCAAAGCGGCGATGAAAGCCTTTATCATCACCCGCGTCGGCGACGTCTTTCTCGCTTTTGCCCTGTTCATCCTCTACAACGAACTGGGTACGCTCAACTTCCGTGAAATGATGGAACTGGCACCGCAGCACTTCGCGGCGGATAACCATATGCTGCAGTGGGCGACGCTGATGCTGCTGGGCGGCGCGGTAGGTAAATCCGCGCAGCTGCCGTTGCAGACCTGGCTGGCGGACGCGATGGCGGGTCCGACTCCGGTATCGGCGCTGATCCACGCCGCGACCATGGTAACGGCGGGCGTCTACCTTATCGCCCGCAGCCACGGCCTGTTCCTGCTGACGCCGGAAGTCCTGCATCTGGTTGGTATCGTCGGCGCGATTACGCTGGTGCTGGCGGGCTTCGCCGCGCTGGTACAGACCGATATCAAGCGCGTGCTGGCCTACTCGACCATGAGCCAGATCGGCTATATGTTCCTGGCGCTCGGCGTACAGGCGTGGGACGCGGCGATTTTCCATCTGATGACGCACGCGTTCTTTAAAGCGCTGCTGTTCCTCTCATCGGGTTCGGTGATCCTTGCCTGCCATCACGAGCAGAACATCTTTAAAATGGGCGGCCTGCGTAAGAGCATTCCGCTGGTTTATGTCTGCTTCCTGGTGGGCGGCGCCGCGCTGGCTGCGCTGCCGCTGATTACGGCAGGCTTCTACAGTAAAGATGAAATTTTGTTCGGCGCGCTGGCGAACGGCCATATCAATCTGATGGTGGCTGGTCTGGTAGGCGCTTTCCTGACCTCAATCTACACCTTCCGCATGATCTTCATCGTGTTCCACGGCGAAGAGAAGATCCACGCGCATGCGGGTAAAGGTATTACTCATCATCTGCCGCTGATCGTGCTGCTGGTGCTGTCGACCTTCGTCGGCGCGCTGATTACGCCGCCGCTGGCTGGCGTACTGCCGCAGGGTGAACCGGGCGAAGCGGGCAAGGTTGGACTGGAGATTGCCTCTGGCGTAGTCGCCGTGGTCGGCATCCTGATCGCTGCTGCGCTCTGGCTGGGTAAACGCCAGCTGGTCAGCCGCGTTGCCAACAGCGCCCCGGGCCGTTTCTTCGGCACCTGGTGGTTCGCCGCATGGGGCTTCGACTGGCTGTATGACAAAGTGTTCGTCAAACCTTATCTCGGTATCGCCTGGCTGTTGCAGCGCGATCCGCTGAATGCGGTGATGAACCTGCCCGCGCTGGTGTCGCGTATCGCCAATAAAGGTCTGGTGGTCAGCGAAAACGGTTATCTGCGCTGGTATGTCGCCTCAATGGGCGTAGGCGCCGTAGTGGTGCTGGCGCTGATGCTGGTGGTTTAAAGATGAGCGGGATGAAAGATTTTCATCTCATCGGATATGCAAAAAGTGCCTGAGTAGTAAGCGTTATCGGCGCAGTCAGTTCTTCGTCGGCAGCGCGCAGCAACCGGAACGTATTTAACTACGTAAAGATTGCAAGCGCTGTCGGCGGCGGAAACGGCAAGCTGGATAGCTTATACAAAGGACATATAAGGGAAAGACTTCAGTGCTATTACCTTGGCTAATAATCATTCCATTCGTCGGCGGTTTACTCTGCTGGCTGGCTGAGCGCCTTGGCGCGAAGACGCCGCGCTGGATAGCCCTGATTACCATGGGCCTGACGCTGGCGATTTCGCTGCAGCTCTGGCTGCAGGGCGGCTATTCACTGACGCAGGCAGCGGGCATGCCGCAGTGGCAGTCGGAGTTCTCCGCCTCCTGGATCCCGCGTTTCGGCATCAATTTCCATCTGGCGCTGGATGGTCTGTCGCTACTGATGGTGGTGCTGACCGGCCTGCTCGGCCTGATGGCGGTGCTCTGTTCCTGGAACGAGATCGAAAAGTATCAGGGCTTTTTCCACCTTAACCTGATGTGGATTCTGGGCGGCGTCATCGGCGTCTTCCTGGCTATCGATATGTTCCTGTTCTTCTTCTTCTGGGAGATGATGCTGGTGCCGATGTATTTTCTCATCGCGCTCTGGGGTCATAAGGCATCCGACGGCAAAACCCGTATCACCGCAGCCACCAAGTTTTTCATCTATACCCAGTCTTCGGGTCTGGTGATGCTGATTGCGATTCTGGGGCTGGTGTTTGTGCACTATAACGCGACCGGCGTCTGGACATTTAACTACGAGCAACTGCTGAAAACGCCGATGTCGCACACGGTGGAATATCTGCTGATGCTGGGCTTCTTTATCGCCTTCGCGGTAAAAATGCCGGTGGTGCCGCTACACGGCTGGCTGCCTGACGCACACAGCCAGGCGCCGACTGCCGGTTCGGTGGACCTTGCGGGGATCCTGCTGAAAACCGCAGCCTACGGTCTGCTGCGCTTCAGCCTGCCGCTGTTCCCCAACGCTTCGGCGGAGTTTGCTCCGATCGCTATGTGGCTGGGCATTATCGGCATCTTCTACGGCGCGTGGATGGCCTTCTCGCAGACCGACATTAAACGCCTGATCGCCTACACGTCGATTTCGCATATGGGCTTTGTGCTGATCGCCATCTACACCGGCAGCCAGCTCGCCTTCCAGGGCGCAGTCGTGCAGATGATTGCGCATGGCCTCTCCGCCGCCGCGCTCTTTATCCTGTGCGGTCAGCTCTATGAGCGTCTGCATACGCGCGATATGCGTCAGATGGGCGGTCTCTGGTCACGCATTAAGTGGATCCCGGGCCTGTCGCTCTTCTTTGCAGTGGCGAACCTGGGGATGCCGGGTACCGGCAACTTCGCGGGCGAGTTTATGATCCTGACGGGCAGTTTCCAGGTGGTGCCGGTGATTATCGTGATCGGTACTTTCGGCCTGGTTTTCGCCTCGGTTTACTCGCTGATCATGATGCAGCGCGCCTA
Organism: Pantoea sp. UBA5923; assembly: GCF_002431095.1. Taxonomy (NCBI): domain Bacteria; kingdom Pseudomonadati; phylum Pseudomonadota; class Gammaproteobacteria; order Enterobacterales; family Erwiniaceae; genus Pantoea; species Pantoea sp. UBA5923. Next base: position 10,513 of record NZ_DJDN01000044.1, read on the forward strand.
CTACGGCGAAGCGAAATCGAAAGATCCGCTGCCGGGCATGTCGCCGCGTGAATTCACGATGATCATGGTGCTGGTGGTTCTGCTGGTGCTGCTGGGCGTTTACCCACAGCCGATTCTGGATACGTCCCATGCCGCCATGAGCAATATTCAGCAGTGGTTTACCGCTTCAATTTCAACTACAAGGCCGTAATTCGCCATGACAATAACTTTTCAACAATTGATCGCGCTACTGCCGCTGTTGATCGTCGGATTGACGGTGGTAGTTGTGATGCTGTCCATTGCCTGGCGACGCAACCACTTTGTTAACGCCACGCTGACGGTCATTGGCCTGAACCTGGCGCTGGTTTCGCTCTGGTTTGTGGCGCACGCGGGCGCAATGGACGTGACGCCGCTGCTGCGGGTCGATCCTTACTCTGTGTTCTATACCGCGCTGGTGATCCTGGCGAGCCTGGCAACCTGTACTTTCGCCTATCCGTGGCTGGCCGGTTTCCCGGACAACAAGGATGAGTTCTATCTGCTGGTGCTGATCGCGGCGCTGGGCGGGATCGTACTGGCCAGCGCCAACCATCTGGCGTCGCTGTTTATTGGCGTCGAGCTGCTGTCGCTGCCGCTGTTCGGTATGATTGGCTACGCCTTCCGTCAGAAGCGTTCTTTAGAAGCGGCGCTGAAATATACCATTCTGTCTGCGGCTGCCTCCTCTTTCCTGCTGTTCGGCATCGCGCTGGTCTATGCCGATTCCGGCAGCCTGAGCTTCGTTAAGCTGGGAGAGAGCCTGAACGACACCATGATCCAACAGCCGCTGCTGCTGGTTGGTCTGGGCATGATGATTATCGGCCTGGGCTTTAAGCTGTCGCTGGTGCCGTTCCATCTCTGGACGCCGGACGTTTATCAGGGCGCGCCTGCGCCGGTATCGACTTTCCTCGCGACCGCCAGCAAGATCGCTATTTTCGGCGTTATCATGCGTCTGTTTATGTACGCACCGCTGACCGACAGCGAAGCCGTTCGCACCGTGTTGGGCGCGATCGCTTTCGTGTCGATTCTGTTCGGCAACCTGATGGCGATTTCGCAGAGCAATATCAAACGTCTGTTGGGTTACTCCTCTATCGCGCATCTCGGCTACCTGCTGGTGGCGCTGATTGCGGTGAAAACCCATCAGCTGTCGCTGGAGACTGCGGGCGTCTATCTGGCGGGTTACCTGTTCAGCAGCCTCGGCGCGTTCGGCGTCGTCAGCCTGATGTCCAGCCCTTACCGCGGCCCGGATGCTGATTCGCTCTACTCCTATCGCGGCCTGTTCTGGCATCGTCCTGTGCTGTCGGCGGTAATGACGGTGATGATGCTGTCGCTGGCGGGTATCCCGATGACGCTCGGCTTTATCGGCAAGTTTTACGTTATCGCTTCAGGCGTCAATGCCCACCTGTGGTGGCTGACGGCAGCAGTGGTTATCGGTAGCGCCATCGGCCTCTACTACTACCTGCGCGTGACTGTGAGCCTCTACCTCAGCCCGCCGGAGCTGCATACGCGCGATACGCCAGCTAACTGGGCGTTTACCGCGGGCGGCGTAGTCGTGCTGATTTCAGCGATTCTGGTGCTGCTGCTCGGCGTCTATCCGCAGCCGCTGATTACGCTGGTGCAGATGGCTCAGCCGCTGATGTAAACTGTTTTTCCCTTGATGAAATCAGGCCCACGGGCCTGATTTTTTTTGCCTTCAGGAGAGCCTATGGAGATTAACTGGCAAGATAAGCATCACAGCGAACTGAGCGCGAAGCAGCTTTATGCGGTGCTGGCGCTGCGCTGCGCTGCGCCGTTTTTATCGTCGAGCAAACCTGCCCTTATCTGGATGTGGACGGCCAGGATCTGACGGCCGATAACCGCCATATTCTGGGGATGCGCGGCGATGAGCTGGTGGCTTATGCGCGTATTCTTACCCCTGCGGATGACGCTGCGCCTGTGGCGATAGGGCGCGTGATTGTCTCCGCCAGCGCGCGTGGTCTGAACCTCGGAAACCGGCTGATGGAGCAGGCACTGCTCAGCTGCGAACAGCACTGGCCAGGGCGCGAGGTTTATCTCTCTGCGCAGGCGCATCTGCAAAATTTCTATGGACGTCTCGGTTTTCAGGCGGTCGGGGATATCTACCTCGAAGACAATATTCCCCATATCAATATGCGCAAATAAAAAACGGCGAGCCAGCAGCGACTCGCCGTTACAGACAGCTAAGCAGGTGAGATGGCTACAGCACCCGCACAGTTCGATAGCTGACTTTAAACGGCAAGCCTGGGCTCGCCGCTCTCTCTTTTAGCCTGACGTCATCTGCCGGTCATCCACATATTTGCGCTGGTCCGGCGGCGGTGGGAAATACTGATAGAGCCAGGTTTCACTCAGGGTTTCATCTTTGGTGCGCAGGAACAGGCGCATCTCTACCGGCGTGGTAGCATCGCTGTTGGGATACCAGTCGAACAGGATGCGATAACCGTTCATCGGCTCGACGTAGAGGATCTCGACCTGTTTGAAGGTGCCGGATGAGAGAGTAATAACCGGCTCGATGCCCTTCGGCGCAGCTGCTTTCAAATCGCCGCCGACGAAATCGATGGCGAAGCGACGGCACCACTGCTCCGGGAAGTGCTCGCCCGGCGCCCAGCCTTCCGGGAAGCCGCCGATGCCGGTGCGGGTCGCATCGACACGCGCCAGTCCGCTGCGAACCGGCGGCAGGCTGCTCCAGTAGAGTTTATAGGAGAAGCTGAACTCGCTACCGGCTTTCACCGGCTCGGCTGGCTGCCAGAAGCAGACAATATTATCCAGCGTTTCCCCGGTGGTCGGGATCTCCATCAGGTTGATAGCGCCTTTGCCCCATTTGCCCACCGGCTCGACCCACAGGCTGGGACGCTTGTCGTACCAGCCGATAACGTCCTGATAATCTTTGAAGTCGTGGTTAAGCTGTAACAGGCCAAAACCGCGCGGGTTCTCATCCTGATAGGCATTGTACTGTAACTTCTGCGGGTTATTCAGCGGACGCGCGATCCATTCGCCGCTGCCGGTCCACATCGCCAGGCGATCGGAGTCATGGATCTGCGGATGATAGGTGTTGCACATGCGGCGCTCGTTGGTGCCGCAGCTGAACATGCTGGTCATCGGCGCGATGCCGAGCTGGCGGATCTCTTTGCGCGCGAAGAGATGGTTTTCCACCTCCATCACTACGCGTTGCGCTTCGCAGTAGATGGTGAACTTATAGGCGCCGGTAACGCTGGCGCCATCCAGCAGGGCGTAAACGACAAACGTGGTGTCGTCCGCTTTCGGCGTCTCAAACCAGAACGCGGTGAAGTCGGGAAACTCTTCGCTGCCGTTGCTGAAGGTATTGACCGCCACGCCGCGTGCGGAGAGGCCGTACTGATAGGTATCGTCTACCGCGCGGAAATAGCTGGCACCAAGGAAGGAGACGATATCGCGCCGCGCCAGCTCTGGTTTTTTAAAAGCGCGGAAACCGGCGAAGCCGAGATCGTTTTTGCCCACCAGCTGCTGGGTATCTACCTTCGCGTTGTTATAGTTAAACAGCTCAGGGCGGAAATGGATCTCACGCGCCTCACGGCTGTCAGCGTCAACGGAAAACATGCGGATGCGACGCTTAAAGCCCATGCCGACATGGAAAAACTGCACGTCGAGCTGACGATCGGGGATGGTGTTCCACAGCGAATGACCGGCGTCGTACTGAATTTCGTTGTACGCCTGCGGCGTCAGCGTCGCCAGCGTCTCCGGCAGCGCGCCTGGCGCTCCGCCCCAGGGCTGTTTCGCCAGCGCGGCGGCTTTCTTTTTCAGTACATCGAAATCGAAGCGCACAGCGGCGCCGTCAGCAATGCCATCTTCTGCCCAGGCGGATTGCGCAAACAGCGTGGACAGGCCGGTCATGCCGCTGACGGCGGAGAAGGCCATTGACGCTTTCATAAACATTCTTCGATTCATGCCAGAAATTATTCCTTAGCGTTCGAGTGTGTTGTGACTGTCCAGCTCTGCGCCCAGGTGAGCCAAAAGCGCAGATAACAGCAGGGTACGACAGTCTGGTAGATGAAAAATTCAGTCCGCCTTAAATTTATCAGATTAATCAAGAAGGCTGAGGAATTTCGTATTGACTCCTTCAGCAGGAAACTCAGGAGAATCCTGGCGAAACCATCCTGCAAAAGGCGATTTAGCCGCTATAGTTAAGAGACTGCTTTATAAATGACACGGAGGAAATGATGGTAAAAGAGACAGAAGCTTTCGACACCAATCTGGATGATGATTTGGCGCTGCTGACCGAGACGCTGGAAGAGGTGCTGAAGTCATCAGGCGATCCGACCGATCAGAAGTATGTTGAGCTTAAAACCAAAGCGGAGCAGGCGCTGGAAGATGTGAAATCACGCGTCAGCCAGGCCTCTGACAGCTACTACTATCGCGCTAAAAATGTAGCTTACCGCGCCGATGACTACGTGCATGAGAAGCCATGGCAGGGTATCGGCATCGGCGCAGCCGCTGGCCTGGTGCTCGGTCTGCTGCTGGCGCGTCGCTAAGGCTACGCCACTGAAAACGGCGGGACTTTCCCGCCGTTTGTTTTGCTACCTTCCTCGTATTACCCCCGCGCCGTTCTTCTTCTCCCTCTCTATGCTCCTGATGCGAAAAGCGCAGGATAGTGTTGAGTTTAATCAGCGCGCTTCCTACAGTAGATCGACGGACAAAAGGAGATCAAACGTGATAAGAGTCGAGATGTTGTCTACAGGGGACGAGGTGCTACACGGCCAAATCGTGGATACCAACGCCGCCTGGCTGGCGGATCTGCTGTTTCAACACGGTTTGCCAATGACCAGCCGCAGCACAGTAGGCGATTCGCTGTCATCGCTGGTGGAAACGCTTCAGGCGCGTAGCGAAGTCGCAGATGTGCTTATCGTGAATGGCGGCCTCGGCCCAACCAGCGACGATCTCAGCGCGCTGGCGGCGGCGAAAGCGAGCGGTGTCGAGCTGGTGCTGCATCAGGAATGGCTCGATAACATCGAGGCGTGGTTTGCCAGCCGCGGACGCGTAATGGCGGCAAGCAACCGCAAGCAGGCGGAGATACCCGCCAATGCTGAGATGATCGATAACCCGGTAGGCACCGCCTGCGGCTTTGCGCTGCGGCTTAACCGCTGCTGGATCTTCTTTACGCCTGGCGTGCCGTCTGAATTTAAGGTGATGGTGGAGCAGCAGATTCTGCCGCGCCTCAAACAGCATTTTGAGCTGCCGGAGCCGCCGCTCTGTCTGCGCCTGACGACGTTCGGTCGCGGCGAAAGCGACATCGCCGCCGAGCTGGAGCCGCTGGCGCTCCCCGAGGGCGTAGTAATGGGTTATCGCTCTTCAATGCCGATTATTGAGATAAAGCTGACCGGGCCAGCCAGCCAGCGCGTGGCCATGGAGCAGGTCTGGCAGCAGGTGCGTCTGCTGCTGGCGGAGTGCACTATTTTTGAAGGCACCGAAGGGTTGCCAGCGCTGCTGGCGCGCGAGCTGAAGGAGCGCGGTTTCCGTCTGGCGCTCAGCGAGCAGTACACCGCCGGGCTGCTGAACTGGCAGCTGGCCGCGGCAGAAGTACCCCTTAGCGCGGCGGAAATCCTCCCGGCGCATCAGGAGGGGCTGGAAGAGCAGGTTCAACGTACACGCGCGCTGGCGGCGCATCACGGCACAGTGCTGGCATTATCGACCGGCGCGCTGGAAGAGGGCGAGGTCTCGCTGGCGCTGCATACGCCGGAAGCGAGCTGGGGACAGCGAGTGAAGTTCACCCACGGCCGCCATAATCTGGAAACGCGGCAGAAGGTGGTGGCGATGATGGCGATGAATATGCTGCGTCGCTGGCTACACGGCAGCGAGGTCAGCACCGGTCACGGCTGGATTGATATTCTGGAGTCAGTGAAGCTGTAGTGGGGCACCGATAACAGACGGCTGAAATGTTAAAGCGCGGGTGTCATGGCCCGGGGAGCAAAGCGTCCTGCGCCAGGGATGGCGCAGGCCGAGCTGGCAGGGATGCCGCTTTTGCGTCTTTGCGATCGGGCCATGACACCCGCGTTGGCACTGCTATCGCAGATAACCGGCCTTGCTATAGCTCGATTTCAATCTCACCCTTCGCCAGACAGCAGCAGGGCAAAATTTCCCCCTGCTGAACAAACGCCAGCGGCGTTTCGGCGTAGTGCACTTCGCCCTTCAGCAGCCGCGTGCGGCACGAACCGCAGTAGCCTTCGCGGCACTGAAACTCCACGCACAGATTATGCGCTTCCAGCGTCGTCAGCAGGTTGGGATGATGCTCTGCGCACTCCAGTCGCTGACCGGAACTGCGCAGGATAACAACGGCACGGCTCATACTTACAGCTGGAAATCGTTGAAGTCGTCTTCGCCCACTTCCGAGTCAATCTGACCCACCAGATAGGAGCTTACTTCTACTTCCTGCGGCGCCACCTGCACGTTGTCCGATACCAGCCAGGAGTTGATCCACGGAATCGGGTTGGAGCGCGTCTGGAAGGGCAGATCCAGGCCCACCGCCTGCATACGGATATTGGTGATGTACTCAATGTACTGGCAGAGAATATCTTTGTTCAGGCCGATCATCGAACCGCCGCTAAACAGATATTCCGCCCACTCTTTCTCCTGCTCGGCCGCTTTCTTGAAGAGATCGAAACACTCTTCACGGCATTCGGCGGCAATCTCTTTCATTTCAGGATCGTCTTCGCCGGTGCGCATCAGATTCAGCATATGCTGGGTGCCGGTCAGGTGCAGCGCTTCGTCGCGTGCGATCAGACGAATAATCTTGGCGTTGCCTTCCATCAGTTCGCGTTCGGCGAAGGCGAAAGAGCAGGCGAAGCTGACGTAGAAGCGAATCGCTTCCAGCGCGTTAACGCTCATCAGGCAGATATAGAGCTGCTTTTTCAGCGCGCGCAGATTCACGGTCACGGTTTTACCGTTAACCTGATGCGTGCCTTCGCCCAGCAGATGCCAGTAGTTGGTCATCTCGATCAGATCGTCGTAGTACTTCGAGATATCCTGCGCGCGCGCGAGGATCTGCTCGTTAGTCACGATATCGTCGAAGACCAGCGAAGGGTCGTTAACGATATTACGAATGATATGGGTGTAAGAGCGCGAGTGAATAGTCTCGGAGAAGGCCCAGGTTTCCACCCAGGTTTCCAGCTCGGGGATCGAGATCAGCGGCAGCAGCGCGACGTTCGGGCTGCGGCCCTGAATAGAGTCGAGCAGGGTCTGATATTTCAGGTTGCTGATAAAGATGTGCTTCTCATGCTCCGGCAGCGCCTGATAGTCGATGCGGTCGCGCGAGACATCTACCTCTTCCGGACGCCAGAAAAAGGAGAGCTGCTTTTCAATCAGCTTTTCAAAGATGTCATATTTCTGCTGGTCGAAGCGCGCCACGTTGACGGACTGACCAAAGAACATCGGCTCTTTCAGCTGATCGTTTTTATTCTGTGAGAACGTAGTGTAAGCCATACAAACTGTCCAAATGTGAACGGGGCGCAGCGCAGCCCCGTGAAATGACGCAGGCGGGAGACGCGCTCCCGCCCAACCTTAAATCTTACAAGCGCCGCTTTCGCAACCGTCATCCTGAATGGAAGGCGCCAGATCGTCCTGCGCGTCTTCCGCACCGTCGCGGGTGTTCTGATAGTAGAGCGTCTTGACGCCGAACTTATAGGCGGTCAGCAGGTCTTTCAGCAGCTGCTTCATCGGCACCTTGCCGTTGGCGAAGCGCGACGGATCGTAGTTGGTGTTAGAGGAGATCGCCTGGTCGATAAACTTCTGCATAACGCCGACCAGCTGCAGATAACCGTCGTTGGACGGCATTTCCCACAGCAGCTCGTACTGATCTTTCAGACGCTCGTACTCTGGCACCACCTGACGCAGAATGCCGTCTTTGGAGGCTTTGATGCTGATATGGCCGCGCGGCGGCTCAATGCCGTTAGTGGCGTTGGAGATCTGCGAAGAGGTCTCAGAAGGCATCAGCGCAGAGAGCGTAGAGTTGCGCAGACCGTGAGTCTTGATCGACTCGCGCAGGCCGTCCCAGTCCAGGTGCAGCGGCTCGTTGCAAATGCTGTCGAGATCCTTCTTATAGGTATCGATCGGCATAATGCCCTGCGAGTAGGTGGTTTCGTTAAACCACGGGCAGGCGCCTTGCTCTTTCGCCAGCTCGTTCGAGGCTTTCAGCAGGTAGTACTGAATCGCTTCGAAGGTTTTGTGCGTCAGGTTGTTGGCGCTGCCGTCGGAGTAGCGCACGCCATTCTTCGCCAGATAGTAAGCGAAGTTGATAACGCCAATACCCAGGGTACGACGGCCCATCGCGCCGCGTTTGGCGGCTGGAATTGGGTAGTCCTGATAGTCGAGCAGGGCGTCGAGCGCGCGTACCGCCAGGGTCGCCAGCTCTTCCAGGTCGTCCAGGCTTTCAATCGCGCCGAGGTTAAACGCCGACAGCGTACAGAGCGCGATTTCGCCGTTCTCGTCGTTAACGTCTTCCAGCGGTTTGGTCGGCAGCGCGATCTCCAGGCAGAGGTTAGACTGGCGCACCGGCGCAATGCTGGCGTCGAACGGGCTGTGGGTGTTGCAGTGGTCGACGTTCTGAATGTAGATACGACCGGTGGAGGCGCGCTCCTGCATCATCAGCGAGAAGAGATCGACCGCTTTAACGCGCTGCTTGCGGATGCTCTCGTCCTGCTCATATTTGGTGTACAGACGCTCAAACTCTTCCTGATCGGCAAAGAAAGCGTCGTAGAGGCCGGGCACGTCGGACGGGCTGAATAGAGTAATATCTTCGCCCTTCAGCAGGCGCTGATACATCAGCTTGTTGATCTGCACGCCGTAGTCCATATGGCGGACGCGGTTGCCTTCAACGCCGCGGTTGTTCTTCAGCACCAGCAGGCTTTCTACTTCCAGATGCCACATCGGGTAGAACAGCGTCGCCGCGCCGCCGCGAACGCCGCCCTGCGAGCAGGATTTCACCGCAGTCTGGAAATGCTTATAGAACGGGATGCAGCCGGTATGGAAGGCTTCGCCGCCGCGGATCGGGCTGCCCAGCGCGCGAATGCGGCCAGCGTTGATGCCGATACCGGCGCGCTGCGACACATACTTCACGATGGCGCTGGAGGTGGCGTTGATAGAGTCGAGGCTGTCGCCGCACTCAATCAGCACGCAGGAGCTGAACTGGCGCGTCGGGGTGCGCACGCCAGACATGATCGGCGTCGGCAGCGAGATCTTAAAGGTCGAAATCGCGTCGTAGAAGCGCTTGATGTAGTCCATACGGGTATCGCGCGGATAGCCGGAGAAGAGGCAGGCGGAGACGAGGATGTAGAGGAACTGCGCGCTCTCGTAGATATCGCCGGTGACGCGGTTCTGCGCCAGATATTTGCCTTCCAGCTGTTTTACCGCCGCGTAGGAGAAGTTCATATCGCGCCAGTGGTCGATAAAGCCGTCCATCTGCTCGAACTCTTCAGCCGTGTAGTCTTCCAGCAGGTGACGGTCATATTTGCCCATCTCCACCATGCGCACCACCTGATCGTAAAGCTTCGGCGGCTCGAACTGGCCGTACGCTTTTTTACGCAGGTGGAAGATCGCCAGGCGGGCAGCAAGGTATTGATAGTCTGGCGCGTCGCGCGAGATCAGGTCTGCTGCGGCCTTGATGATGGTTTCATGAATATCAGAAGTTCTGATGCCATCGTAAAACTGGATATGGGAGCGCAGTTCAACCTGGGAAACAGAGACGTTGTTCAGCCCTTCAGCGGCCCAGTCGAGTACCCGGTGAATTTTATCGAGATCAATGCGTTCCTGGCGGCCATCGCGTTTAGTAACGAGCAGACTTTGATTCATGTCGCGTTATACCATCCGTAAGTGAAAAAGAGTCCCCTGTTTATTCACAGGGTTATTCAATGTGAATAATTCTGTGGATAAACACTATATGTTGGGGGTTGGGAGAGATTAAGTAACAATATGGGGGTTATTCTAGTGACCTGACGCCAGATAACAAGACGGAAAAATGATGCCCCTGGGACTTGTATTTTTTGCGGAATTTCTTAACCCCGCGACTTATAAGGCTCAATGGCGTGTCAACTGCCGCGGTAAAAAATTCGAGATTTTGATCGACCGCTGATTTTTCGCACATCGCTGTGTTTTTTCCCGACAACCGTCTACCGAAGGAGCGGCAGGGTAAGAAAAAGTGATGACAGCGAGATGACAGGCGCGCAAAAAGCTTGCGCGCCAGAGGGTTACTTTTTGACGTGGCGGGTATGCACCATGTAGTTCACGTCGACGCCGCGCCCCAGACGAAATTTGTTGGTCAGCGGGTTGTAGTGCAGTCCGGTGATGTGCTGCTCGCGCAGCGCAGTTTCATCGACCCAGCCCAGCAGTTCAGAAGGGCGGATAAACTTTTTCACGTCGTGCGTGCCGCGCGGCACCATGCGCAGCACATATTCCGCCCCGAACACTGCCATCAGCCAGGCCTTCGGGTTGCGGTTGATGGTGGAAAAGAAAACCTCGCCGCCCGGCTTCACCAGACGCGCGCAGGCGTGCACCACCGAACGGGGATCGGGCACATGCTCCAGCATCTCCATGCAGGTCACCACGTCATAGCGACCGGCAAACGCCTCGGCGTGGTCTTCCACCGTCTGCTGCACGTAGTCGAGCGTCACGCCGTTTTCCTGCGCATGCAGGCGCGCCACCTGCAGCGGCTCGGCGCCCATATCGAGACCGGTAACCTCTGCGCCTTCACGCGCCATGCTCTCCGCCAGGATGCCGCCGCCGCAGCCTACGTCCAGCACCTTCTTGCCGAACAGACCGTTGCTGTGTTGCGCGATAAAGCCCAGACGCAGCGGGTTAATGCGGTGCAAAGGTTTAAATTCGCCTTCCAGATCCCACCAGCGTGAGGCGACGGCCTCAAACTTAGCGATTTCCTGCGCATCGACGTTGGGCTGCGTTTCCTGCGGTTGTGCATTCATTGAATCATTACTCCGGAAAAAATGTTGACTGAGTATAAACGCTTATTGCCGCCGGGGGCACCTTTCCGGCACGAGGAAAAGCGCGTGAAAACGGTGGTTAACGTTCACCAGCGGGCTGGGGTGTGATATACTTTCGCACCTTTAAAATCCGGGCATATGTAGAGGGAAAGCGGCTCCATGAGCGACCTTGCAAGAGAAATTACACCGGTCAATATCGAAGAAGAGTTAAAGAGCTCCTATCTCGATTACGCCATGTCGGTCATTGTTGGCCGAGCCTTACCCGATGTTCGTGACGGCCTGAAGCCTGTCCACCGCCGCGTACTTTACGCGATGAGCGAACTGGGTAACGACTGGAACAAACCCTATAAGAAATCCGCCCGTGTGGTCGGTGACGTTATCGGTAAATATCACCCACACGGGGATTCCGCCGTTTACGACACCATCGTCCGCATGGCTCAGCCTTTCTCCCTGCGTTACATGCTGGTGGACGGACAGGGCAACTTCGGCTCCGTTGACGGCGACTCCGCCGCAGCGATGCGTTATACCGAAGTGCGTATGTCGCGTATCGCGCACGATCTGCTGGCTGACCTGGAAAAAGAGACCGTCGACTTCGTTCCGAACTATGACGGCACCGAGCAGATCCCTGAAGTTCTGCCGACCAAAATCCCTAACCTGCTGGTGAACGGTTCATCCGGCATCGCCGTAGGTATGGCGACCAATATTCCGCCGCACAACCTGACGGAAGTGATCAACGGCTGTCTCGCCTATATCGACGACGAAGATATCAGCGTCGAAGGGCTGATGGAGCACATCCCGGGTCCCGACTTCCCGACTGCGGCCATTATCAACGGCCGCCGCGGCATTGAAGAGGCGTACCGCACCGGGCGCGGCAAAATCTATATTCGCGCGCGTGGCGAGGTGGAAACCGACGCCAAAACCGGCCGCGAAACCATCGTGGTGCACCAGATCCCTTATCAGGTCAACAAAGCGCGCCTGATTGAGAAAATTGCCGAGCTGGTGAAAGAGAAGCGCGTCGAAGGCATCAGCGCGCTGCGCGACGAGTCCGATAAAGACGGTATGCGCATCGTGATCGAAGTGAAGCGTGATGCGGTCGGCGAAGTGGTGCTGAACAATCTCTACTCGCTGACGCAGCTGCAGGTCTCTTTCGGCATCAACATGGTGGCGCTGCATCAGGGCCAGCCGAAGATCATGACGCTGAAGGAGATCCTCGAAGCCTTTGTGCGCCATCGTCGTGAAGTCGTTACGCGCCGCACCATTTTCGAACTGCGCAAAGCGCGTGACCGCGCGCATATCCTTGAAGGTCTGGCGATCGCGCTGGCTAACATCGATCCGATTATCGAGCTGATTCGCCGCGCGCCGAACCCGGCCGAGGCGAAAGCGGGCCTGATCGCGCAGCCGTGGGATCTGGGCAACGTCTCCGCCATGCTGGAACGTGCGGGCGATGACGCCGCGCGTCCGGAATGGCTGGACGAAGAGTTCGGCATCCGCGACGGTCGCTACTACCTGACCGAACAGCAGGCGCAGGCGATCCTCGATCTGCGTCTGCAGAAGCTCACCGGACTTGAGCATGAAAAACTGCTCGACGAGTACAAAGAGCTGCTGGAACAGATTGCTGAATTGCTCAATATCCTGATGAACGCCGAGCGTCTGATGGAAGTGATCCGGGAAGAGCTGATCGCCATGCGCGACCAGTTCGGCGACGAACGCCGCACCGAGATCACCGCCAACAGCGCCGATATCAACATCGAAGATCTGATCAATCAGGAAGATGTGGTTGTAACGCTGTCGCATCAGGGTTACGTCAAATATCAGCCGCTTTCGGATTACGAAGCGCAACGTCGCGGCGGCAAAGGCAAGTCGGCGGCGCGCATCAAGGAAGAGGATTTTATCGATCGTCTGCTGGTAGCCAATACCCACGACACTATCCTCTGCTTCTCCAGCCGCGGCCGTCTCTACTGGATGAAGGTCTACCAGCTGCCAGAAGCCAGCCGTGGCGCGCGTGGCCGCCCGATCGTCAACCTGCTGCCGCTGCAGCCTGACGAGCGTATTACCGCCATCCTGCCGGTGCGCGAATATACCGAAGGCTTCAATATCTTTATGGCGACCGCCAGCGGCACCGTGAAGAAAACGGCGCTGCAGGAGTTCAGTCGTCCGCGCAGCGCGGGCATCATCGCCGTGAACCTGCGCGAAGATGACGAGCTGATCGGTGTTGCGCTGACCAACGGCAACGACGAGGCGATGCTCTTCTCTGCCGGCGGTAAAGTGGTGCGCTTTGCGGAAAGCGCCGTCCGCGCCATGGGCCGTACGGCATCAGGCGTGCGCGGCATCAAGCTGGCGGAAGGGGATCGCGTGGTGTCGCTGATTGTGCCGCGCGACGAGGGCGCGATTCTCACCGTGACGCAAAACGGCTACGGCAAGCGTACCGCGATTAGCGAGTATCCTACCCGGTCGCGCGCGACTCAGGGCGTGATCTCCATTAAGGTCACTGAGCGTAATGGCCCGGTGATTGGCGCGGTACAGGTTGTCGACAGCGATCAGATCATGATGATTACCGATGCCGGTACCCTGGTGCGCACCCGCGTCTCTGAGGTAAGCATCGTGGGTCGTAACACCCAGGGCGTTATCCTGATCCGTACTGCGGAAGATGAGAACGTGGTTGGCCTGCAGCGCGTAGCCGAACCGGTGGAAGAGGAAGAGCTCGACGCCATCGACGGCAGCGTGGCGGAAGGCGAAGAGGATATCGCGCCGGAAGCTGAAACGGACGACGACGCGCCGGAAGCGGACGAAGAAGAGTAACGCTTCAGGCTCACGCCGCCAGGGAGGGCGGCACTGAATTTTACGGCAGGAAAGGGCAACCCGACCTGCCGTTGTTTTTTACGGCGCGGCTTGTTACGCGCAGATGCCGACTGGCTTTTCTTTCCTGATAAAGCTAGTGTAATGAGCATTCTGAAGCCAGCCCGTCATTAACCTTGCCGTAGTGAGTTTCCCTTGAAATATCTGGTCTCTTTCCGAACCACGCTGCGTATCTCACGCTACCTGTTCCGTGCGCTGGCGCTGCTGCTCTGGACGCTGGGCGCGGTGCTGACCACCTTCTTTATCATCAGCGTGCTGCATGATAAAGAGAGCAGCGTGCGGCAAGAGTTCGCCAGCAACTACGGTCAGGCGGAATGGTATGTGCGCCACTCCGCCGACGTGATGCGCGAACTGAAGTACATTACTGAAAACCGCCTTACCAGCGCCAGCAGCGGTCTGGATATGCTTAACGGCGTGCTGCCGGGCAAATCGACGCTGCCGCAGTTTACGCCGCTCTTTTCCGATGGCGACTGCTCCTCGATGAGCAATACCTGGCGCAACTCGCTGGACACCCTCAGCTACTACATCAACTACTGGAAAAGCAACTTCGCCTCAACCTACGAGCTGAACCGCGTATTTTTTATCGGCGGCGAAAGCCAGTGTCTGGCGGACTTTAGCATCGGCAGCAGCAAGGTGGATCGCGAACGCAGCCTGAAGGCGCTGCGCGAGCGCGTGCTGCGCTATCGCAACGGCAACGACGAAGAGCGCCGCAACCCGATCTACTGGGTCAACGCCAGCGCGCAGCCCGGCGTCGGCACCTTTTATATGATGGTGCCGGTCTATGTCGCCAATAAGCTGCAGGCGCTGCTGGGCGTCGAGCAGAATATCCGCCTGGACGAGTTTATTCAGCCGGGCAGCCTGCCGGTGGTGGCCACCATTATTGATGAGAATTACCGCCCGCTGCTGACGTCGCGCCGCGGCGGTGCTGGCTTCTCGCTGGACGATCTGTCGGATGATAAAAGCTGGTTCGGCTACCTTGACGGCTACCGGCAGTTGGTGCTGAAAAAGCCGCTGCCGCCCTCTGATTTAAGCGTGGTGTGGTCGGTATCGACGCGCGTGCTGGTCGATCAGCTCAAGCTGATGATCATTAACGCGCTGCTGCTGAATCTGCTAAGTGCGATTGTGCTTTTTACCCTGGCCTGGCTTTTCGAGCGGCGGATGTTCCTGCCAGCCGAAGAGAATGCGCACCGGCTAGAGGAGCATGAGCAGTTCAACCGCAAAATCGTCGCGTCGGCGCCGGTGGGCATCTGTATTTTACGCACCCGCGACGGCACGAATATCCTCAGTAACGAGCTGGCGCATAACTATCTGACGCTGCTGACGCAGGAAGACCGCCAGCGGCTCAATGAAATTATCGGCAGCCAGCAGGTTAATTTCGTCGACGTGCTGACCGGCAGCAACACCAACCTGCAAATCAGCTTCGTGCATTCGCGCTATCGCAATGAGAATGTGGCGATCTGCGTGCTGGTGGATGTCTCCGCGCGCGTGCGCATGGAGCAGTCGCTGCAGGAGATGGCGCAGGCGGCGGAGCAGGCGAGCCAGTCGAAGTCGATGTTCCTCGCCACCGTCAGCCATGAGCTGCGCACGCCGCTCTACGGCATTATCGGCAATCTTGACCTGCTGCAGACCAAACAGCTGCCGAAAGAGGTCGATTCGCTGGTGACCGCGATGAATAACTCGTCGAGCCTGCTGCTGAAGATCATCAGCGATATTCTGGACTTCTCAAAAATCGAGTCGGAACAGCTGAAAATCGAGCCGCGTCCTTTCTCGCCGCGTGAGGTCCTTAGCCATATCGCCGGGAACTACCTGTCGCTGGTAATGAAAAAGCGGCTGACGCTCTACTGCTTTATCGAGCATGACGTGCCGCTGGCGCTGGATGGCGATCCGCTGCGGCTGCAGCAGGTGATCTCCAACCTGCTCAGTAACGCCATTAAGTTCACGCACACCGGCTGCATTATCCTGCATGCCAGCGTGAAAGAGGGCTATCTGGCGTTCCGCATTCGCGATACCGGCGTCGGCATCCCTGCGAAAGAGATTACGCGACTGTTCGATCCTTTTTTCCAGGTGGGTAACGGCGTACAGCGCAACTTCCAGGGCACCGGGCTGGGGCTGGCCATTTGTGAAAAGCTGACCAATATGATGGACGGGGATATTGAAGTGGACTCCGAGCCTGGCATGGGCAGCCAGTTTATTGTGCGTATTCCGATCTATAACGGCCAGCATCCTGCGCCGCCGCTTCTCGACGGGCTGCACGATAAAACCCTGTGGATCGATATGCGCAACGACTATCTCGCCAGCTTTATCGAGCGCGATCTGCAACAGCAGGGCATTTATATCCAGCCCTATACCGGCAAGGCGGGCAGTGACGACGTATTAATCACCGACTACGAACCCGAAACCGACCAGCCGCTGCACGCGGTTATTATCTTCAGCGGCGCGCATATCGATATGCCGCGTGAAATCGCGCCGGGACGCTGGCTGCACAGTACGGCGACGCCGCACGAGCTGCCGAGCCTGCTGGCGCGCATCTACCGCATCGCTATCCAGAGCGATACGGCGACCAACCTGGCGCTCTCTGCGCCGGCGGAGGAGGTGATCAGCAACGACGACATTATGATTCTGATTGTCGACGATCATCCTATCAACCGTATGCTGCTGTCGGAACAGTTGGGCACCCTGGGCTATCAGGTGAAAACCGCGCAGGATGGCGTCGATGCGCTCAACGTAATCAGCCGCAGCGAGATCGATATTGTGCTGAGCGATGTGAATATGCCGAATATGGACGGTTATCGCCTGACGCAGCGTCTGCGCCAGCTCGGCCATGCTTTCCCGGTGATCGGCGTGACCGCCAACGCGCTGGCGGAAGAGAAGCAGCGCTGTATGGAAGCCGGTATGGATAACTGCCTGTCGAAACCCGTAACGCTGGATGTGCTGAAAACCACGCTGGCGATTTACGCCGAGCGCGTAAGGAAAACGCGGGAAGGGTAGGCTGGCGTCAGCGTGGTTTGAGAAAGGAAAAACAGACGGCGCGTTAGCGCCGTCTGTGCAGCGCGTTAATCCTTGTCGATTTGAGTGGCGCTGACGGAAGAGAGGTAGTTCAGCAGGGCGATATCGTTATCTACGCCCAGCTTCATCATCGCCGATTTTTTCTGGCTGCTGATGGTCTTAATGCTGCGGTTCAGTTTCTTGGCGATCTCTGTTACCAGGAAGCCTTCGGCAAACAGGCGCAGCACTTCGCTCTCTTTCGGTGACAGACGCTTATCGCCATAGCCGCCGGCGCTGATTTTCTCCAGCAGCTTCGCCACGCTTTCCGGCGTGTACTTTTTACCTTTTTGCAGAGCGGCCAGCGCTTTCGGCAGATCGGTTGGCGCGCCCTGTTTCAGCACGATGCCTTCGATATCGAGATCCAGTACGGCACTGAGGATTGCCGGGTTATTGTTCATGGTCAGAACAATAATCGACAGATCGGGATAGTGACGTTTGATGTATTTGATCAGCGTGATGCCATCGCCATATTTCTCGCCAGGCATGGAGAGATCGGTGATCAGGACGTTGGCGTCAAGCTTTGACAAGCTGTTAATCAGTGCTGTTGAGTCTTCGAACTCACCTACAACGTTGACCCATTCAATTTGCTCCAGAGACTTTCGGATACCGAAAAGAACAATTGGATGGTCATCGGCAATAATTACATTTAAGTTATTCATCTTATTGGTTACCTTGCTGCAGCAGTTCATTGACGTAAGCGTCGATGGCACTGGTGGTATTTGTAATGTTTGAATCGTCACATGCTTTGATGTGCTGTTCTAACTCTTCACAAAGCTGTTTGCCCGGCGTCAGGTTGAGCATGGCAAACACGCCTTTAAGGCGATGCGCTGTCTGAGCAAGCATGGCGTAGTCCTTTTCCGCCGACTCAGTATACAGTCTCTTTACATCAGGCGGTACTGTCTCGGTAAACAGCTGGAAGTAGCCACCGCTGAGCAGCGGGGTCAGTTCCTCGTCTTCTGTACTCTCCTCCATGGAATCATGGGCCAGCTGTTGTTCAATCAGAGCCAGCAGCGCATCCTGGAGCGCATTGCTGAGATTGAAGTTGACCCGGTATTGCCGATCGTTTAGCGCGTGATGTCCCAACTCATCCTCCGCCAGCAGCAGCGCCCAGCCGCTCAGCCTGGCGGGATCGTCGGTCACCAGCACGTCATGTTCCTGGCCTGACAGCCGCTCTTCAGGGGACAGGCAGCGCGCGCCCCAGTTTTCCAGATGGCGACAGACGATTTTGTATACGTCTTCCACCTCAATCTCGATAAGCGCGGTCACGCCATCCAGCAGCTTCTCCTCTTCTTCTTCCGTCTGCGGCTCTACCGCCAGCGGAAGCTGAATAGAGTAGCGCGTGCCGATGTCCGGCTTGGCGATAATGTCCAGGCTGCCGCCCATCTGCTTGCAGAGCTGCTTACAGAGGAAAAAGGCCATGCCGGACGCCTGACCGTAACGATCCTGGCTGGTTTCGCCCAGGAACGGGAAGTCGGCGTTCGCCAGCTCATCGACGGTCAGCCCCGCGCCGGTATCCACCAGCTCAATCATCAGACGCTCCGGACGGGCCTCATCGGCGCTCACCGTCAGGGAAATCTTGCCCCAGCGCGTGGTGGTCAGCGCATAGTGCATCAGCGTGGCGAGCACTTTACGCAGCGCGCGGCGGTCGCCGAAACGCTGTTCATCATTGGGCTGCAGATTATTCACCACCAGCGACAGCCCTTTACGCCGCATCAGCGGCAGGCTTTCCAGGGCGATCTCATCCAGCAGCTCCTGCAGGCTGAAAACGCTGGCGTCGGGCGACCAGTCGTGCGCTTCCAGCCGGTTAAGCAGCACAATATCGTCTACCAGCCGCGCCAGGCTTTGGCTCTGGTCCAGCAGGTCGAGTACGGTTTCATCTTCGTCGCGCTGGCTAAGCTGCACCAGCTGCGCCACCACTTTCTCCAGCGGACGATTCAGCGCGTGGCCGAGGTTTTGCAGCAGCTGTTGCCGCATCTGATGGTTGCGATCCAGCACCTGCTGCGCCTTTTGCAGCTTTTTGTTCACCAGCAGCTCGCGATCCTGGTCGCGCATCAAAAAGAGCTGAGTATGCGGCGAGAGCACGCTGCGCGCATGGCGAATCTCATACACTTCGTTGTTAATGGTCGCCTGCAGAACGCCCTGATGCTGGTCAGACATATTAATGATTTTTTGCAGGTTCAGATGCGGCAAAAGATGTTCTGCGATCTTATTGCTGAGAATGGTGCGGTTGCTGGCGAAGTCATACACCAGCAGGCCGACCGGCAGGCTGGCGACAATCTCTTCGTTCAGCACGCGCAGCGAATCCAGCTCTGCGCTCTGGTTTTCGCTCGGGCGCAGCGACTGCTGGCGCAGCAGCGTCATGCCAGCGAAAGAGAGCAGAAACAGCACCAGGTTTACCAGCAGCGGCCACAGCAGATTATGCAGCGTATCCATCATCAGGCTGGTGAGCGGCACGCGGTAGACCAGCTGCAGCGGCGTGCTCGGCAGGGTGGCGGCTATCTCCAGGTCTGGATTAACGATAGCGATCTGCGTGTTCTCGCTCTCTTCCTGATCGTTTGCGGCAGGCAGGGTGGCGTCCTGGCGCAGCTGGAAATTCTCAATCGGCATGTTTTGCGGCGTGAGATCGTTGATCGGCAGATCGAAGGCGACCACCGTCGCCAGATGGCCCGGCTGGTTAAAAGTCGTGCGCAGCGTAAAGTAGTGATCGTTTTGAAAGGCGAAATGGCGCAGCGGCGAGAAACTTTCGCGCTCGTCCAGCGCATTGGCCTGCTGCAGCATCTCGGCGCGACGGCCATCCACCAGCGAACTGATGGCACTCTCTTTATAGCGCGTCGCCATATCTTTCAGCGGCAGGGTAGAGATCATAATCAGGCTGTTGTCCTGACCGTTGAGGAAATACATCGACCAGGTCGGATTCTCCGCGCCCCACAGCGTATCCAGGTAGCTCGACATGCGCATTGTCATATCGAGCGTGCTGCTGTCGTGCGAGCCGAAAATCAACGCTTCCGTCTTGCGGCGGGTTTTTTCCAGATAGTAGACGTCCGGACGCAGCCGCGTCTCCTGCAGGCTACTGTTCGGCGAGCTTCCCGCCGCGCTGGTGGCGAGATTTTCATAGATTTGCCAGGTGGCGAAGCGATAGGCGTCAATACGTTTTTGCGTCGCTCGCGCCAGATCGGTCATAGCATAGCGTTTCTCGGTCAGCCAGGCGTTGACCGAGTTGTGTACCATAAAGCCCAGCGCCAGCAGCAGCACCAGATTAAAAATCACAAAAAAGCGAGTGACATTGCCGGATGTCAGTGGAAACTTAAAGGGCAACATAGCGTGTCAGGCACCTGAAATCATCGCGCAACCAGTCGGGCACTGGCGGCCACAGCCAGCAGCAGCAGCGCGATGAGCAGAAAGGCACCGCTGAGGCTCAGCCATTGAGAAATAAATCCGATTAAGGCCGGACCTGAGAGAATACCCGCATATCCCAGCGTTGTCATGGCGGAAATCCCCAGATTTGAGGGCATATCCTTTTGATTCCCGACGGCATTAAATAACATCGGCACCGTATTGGATAAACCAAAGCCCACCAGCAGAAAAGCGAGCAGGGCCATCTGCGGCCAGGGCAGAAATACCGCCAGCGCCAGACCGGCCGCCGCCGTCAGCGCGCCCGTGAGCATAACGAGAAAACGGCCGAAACGGTGAATGATCCTGTCACCGGTCAGACGGCCAATGGTCATCGCCACTGAGAAGAGCGCATAGCCCAGGCCCGCGTGCGCGGTCGTCATATCCGGGCTTTGCAACAGCAGCAGCGCGCCCCAGTCGAGTACGGCGCCTTCGGCAAGAAACAGAATAAAGCAGAGCAGGCCAAGAAAAGCGACGAAGCCGCGCGGAACCACCAGCCACGGCTGATCGGGCTGATGCAGGCGCTCGCTCATTAGCGTCGGCAGGCTTACAGCCAGCAGTAGCAGCATCAGAGCCATCACCAGCGTGACCGACATGAGCGGCGACAGGCCAACGCCCAGCAGCAGGCTGATCGCGCCTGCGCCCAGGATGCCGCCAAGGCTAAAGAAGCCGTGGAAACCGGACATCATCGGTTTGCGCGCCGCTTTTTCCACTTCAACCGCCTGCACGTTCATGGCGACATCCAGCATGCCAAGCCCGGCGCCGAAGATCATTAGCGTCGCGGCCATCATCCACATGACGTTCAGCGTCGCCAGCAGCGGAAGCGTCGCCAGGATCACCAGCGTAGAGCCGAGCATCACCCGGCGGCAGCCGAAACGGCCGACCAGCGATCCGGTTACTGGCATTGCCGCCAGCGAACCGATACCCAGACAGAGCAGAAGCGCGCCCAGCGAAGCGCCGCTCAGCGCCAGACGCTGGCTGGCGAAGGGTACCAGCGGCGCCCAGGAGGACATGCCGAGACCGGCGATAAGAAAAACGAGGCGTGTCCCCAGACTGACACGGTTGTGAAGTTTCCTGGGTGATGCGGCGTCCAGTGCGGTCATAGTCATTTTCGTGAGTGTTAAAGCGACGAAGTGTAGCATTAAAGCCATAGCCGCACGCGTTGCCGGTAAAGGCAGGGTAACGATAATTCCATATAAGAACCGGCATTTTAACGACTTTTACCCCGCCATAACGCTTTTCCAGAACTTTCCTGGCTCACCTGTGACATGCCGCGACGCTAAAGCCAGGCCCCTCTCTGAAAAAAGCCTGTTTAGCGCGTTTAAAACCTCGCCCGAGGCAGGGCGCATAATGGCCGTTCTGGTCATAAGCAAAGCGATAAGGAAATGCGCATTTTCCAGCGAAATATAGCCCGACGAACGCAGCGCTGAAGAGAAATAAGTCCAGTAGCTACAAGATAAATAACGCTTTGTTACCGTGATAAATTATTAGTGAGAATATTAAACACAACGATTAACTTGATGTGCGATTATTAACAATAAGTGCTAAGACGAGGCGCGAATATTTTAAACGTATTTACCGCTTTGACTTACGAGGCAGGTTAAAAGGGAATTTTCGGGCAAAAAAATGCCGGGCATACAGGCCCGGCGGGAATTAGGGTAAACATCTCATTCGGGGTGAATGAAGGTAATAATGAAATAAATGATGATAGCGGGATCTATTGTATTCACAGATGACGTCTGTGTTTTATCATTCAGTGCTCAGAAATTAGTGATTCTAATAACATGAAATTTAAGGATAAAAAATTCACTTGTTATTTTGTGCGATAATTTTTACCGATACGTGCTGGTTATTAGTTCCGCAAAATTTACATCTAGAAATAACTATTTCGAAATATGAAACAGTTTTGGAAATTTCGTAGCATTTTCGTGATAGCTTATTGCCCTTTATAAAATAACAATGGCTTGCCGGCTGAATTTTTAAGCGTTCAGCTCGCAGTGGCAAAAATAAGGCACATAACAGAGGGTAAATAAAATGAAACGTCGCGTTCTCTCCCTGATGATCCCCGCGCTGCTGGTTGCAGCAGGTTCTGCAAGCGCAGCGGAAATTTACAACAAAGACGGCAACAAATTAGACCTGTTTGGTAAAGTCGACGGTCTGCACTATTTCTCAGATAACGACGGTAATGACGGCGATCAGTCTTACCTGCGCTTCGGTTTTAAAGGCGAAACCCAGATTTCCAACGAGCTGACCGGCTACGGCCAGTGGGAGTATCAGGCGGCGCTGAACACGTCGGAAAATGAAGGCACCGCTGACAGCTACACCCGCGTTGGCTTCGCCGGTATCAAGTTCGGCGATGCAGGCTCCTTCGACTACGGCCGTAACTACGGCGTAGCTTACGATATCGGCGCATGGACCGACGTGCTGCCGGAGTTCGGCGGCGATACCTACGGCGCGGACAACTTTATGTTCCAGCGCGGTAACGGTATGGCAACCTACCGTAACTCTAACTTCTTCGGTCTGGTGGACGGCTGGAACTTCGCCGTTCAGTATCAGGGCAAAAACGACAACCCGAGCCGCGAAACCTCTGGCCGTAACGTGCTGGGCGAGAACGGCGACGGCTGGGGCCTGAGCACCACCTACGATCTCGGCTCCGGCTTCGGTATCGGCGCGGCGATGTTCCAGTCTGACCGCACCAACAACCAGAACGGCGCAGCGCCAGGCGTCCTGGGCCGCGGCGACAAGGCGGAAGTCTATACCGGCGGCCTGAAGTATGATGCCAACAACATCTACCTGGCGGCGATGTACAGCCGTTCCTACAACGCGACGCGCTTCGGCTCCACGAAAAACACGATATACGGTTTCGCTGATACAGCGGATAACTGGGAGCTGGTGGCGCAGTATCAGTTCGATTTCGGCCTGCGTCCGTCTCTGGCGTTCGTTAGCTCACGCGGCACCGACGTGCAGAACTGGGGCAAACAGAACCTGAAAAAATATGTTGATGTAGGCGCGACCTATTACTTCAACAAAAACATGTCGACCTACGTTGATTACCAGATCAACCTGCTGGACGACAACGCCTTCACCGACGCTGCCGGTATCAATACCGACGATATCGTCGCGCTGGGCCTGGTTTATCAGTTCTAAACCCGTCAGGAGCGTAGCCTGCGGGTTACGCTCCCGTTTGCAGAATGGCCGCCAGCGCAGCCGCTAAATCCGCCGTTACCGCTTCCGCCTCCTCTCCCAGCTGTACCCGCACAATCGCGCCTTCCGCCAGCAACATAATCTGTCCGGTTTTCCGCCGCTCTTCTGGCACCAGCCGCAGCGCAATGGCTTCCGCCATCTCTCGCTTATGCCGCCGAATCAGCTCGCCGATATCGGGCAGGCTATCGCCCAGTTCTGCGCTGGCGTTAATAAAGGCGCAGCCGCGATAGTCCTCTTCATCAAACCAGCTTTTCAGCGCGGCGGGCAGGGCGTGCTGCAACAGGGGTATCTGTGCCAGCGCCTGTTGAAATCCCTGCATCCAGCGCTGATGCCGTAAATCCAGCACCGTAGCGATAAGCTGGTTTTTCGCCGGGAAATGGCGATAGAAAGTCACCTTGGTCACGCCTGCCTCTGCAATCACTCTGTCGATGCCGGTGGCGCGAATACCCTGCTGGTAAAAGAGCCGCTGCGCCGTGGTCAGAATGCGGTCACGAGCCGAAGCGTCAGGATCAAAAAGGAGCGGAGCGAGCATAATCAGGCCTGCGATTTTTTTAGTAGACAGAATTGTCTACATGCAGCAGAGTAAAGCAAGTAGACAAACCTGTCTACATACTGACTTCAACCACAGGAGACGACAATGCTGCTTCCTCCGTTTAGCGAACAGAGTGCAATACAAAAAGTACGTATGGCGGAAGATGCCTGGAACAGCCGCGATCCACAGCGAGTATCACAGGTTTATAGCCTGGAGACGCGCTGGCGCAATCGCAGCGAAAGCGTGCAGGGGCGCGACGCGGTGGTAGCGTTTCTCAGCCGCAAATGGGCGAAAGAGCTGGATTACCGGCTGATTAAAGAGCTGTGGGCGTGGCATGAGGATCGGCTGGCGGTGCGCTTTGCCTATGAATGGCATGATGACAGCGGCAACTGGTTTCGCAGCTACGGTAATGAAAACTGGCGCTTCGGAGCTAATGGCCTGATGATCGAGCGTTTCGCCTGTATCAACGATCTGCCGATTACGGCCAGCGAACGACGTTTCCACTGGCCGCTCGGCAGGCGCCCGGATGACCATCCGGGGCTTAGCGAGCTGGGTATGTGATTATGACTGCGGCATGCGCCTGCGCCTTGCCGCCTGTTTTTTCTCAGGCTTCGGCGGGATGCTGCCTTCAAATCCTGTTCCTGCCAGAGTAAACGCGGAAAAACTCAGCCACTGTTGCCACTGACTGAACATTGACGATGATTTGTGCATGCTGCACCTCCCGGAATTAAACCCGGTCTAAACAGTGCACTATTCATGCCAGCTCGATCGCTCTCACAGCCACGGATTCTTTACGCACTTTGCTACACTGCCGCAGCATTTTGGTGCAGCTCTGCTCAGCGCTGGCGCGCCGCGCCCCATGCGAGCCGCTTTTGACGCCGCTGTTGCAGCAGCTTGATGATGCTGAAAATAAATACGCCGCCAGCGATGGCGAGAATCAGATAGATCATAGAAGCCTCCTGTTATCAGCCGGGACAGCACCAGAGAGTGTGCCAGGCTGTGCGGGTTTACAAGCCGCTTTTGGTTACTTTACTGACTAGTTATGCTTTGTTTCAGGCTGGAATATAGCGTTACAGATGAGGGAAGAATGCGATACTGGAATATTCTGCTAATGACAGCGGCGATCTGCCTCCTGAGCGCCTGCGATAAGGCGACGCCGCAACAGGCGATGGTGCTGGAAGGCAAAACCATGGGGACAGTGTGGCGCGTATCGCTGGCGGGCGTCGACGCCGCTCGCAAAGCGGGATTGCAGCAGGCGATCCAGCAGCAGCTTGACGCGGACGACCAGACCCTTTCAACCTGGAAGCCCGATTCGGTGCTGTCACGTTTTAACCGCTATCAGGGGAGCGCGCCGCAGCCGGTCAGCGCCGATATGGCGGATATCGTGACTGAGTCGCTGCGTATCGGCGCGAAAACCGGCGGCGCGATGGATATCACCGTGGGGCCACTGGTCAATCTCTGGGGCTTCGGCCCGGCAAAACAGCCTGCGCACCCCCCAACGGATGCCGAAATCGCCGCGGCGAAAGCGCAAACCGGCTTGCAGCACCTGCGCGTGATCGAAACGGTGGAAGGGCAGTGGCTGCAAAAAGATCTACCCGGGCTCTATGTCGATCTCTCTACGATGGGCGAAGGCTACGCGACCGACCATCTGGCGCGGCTGATGGAGCGCGAAGGGATCAATAATTATCTGGTTTCGGTAGGCGGGGCGGTATTGAGCCGTGGCCAGAATGCTCAGGGACAGAGCTGGCGCGTGGCGATTCAGAAGCCCACCGACAGCGAGAACGCCGTACAGGCGCGCGTCGATTTGCAGGGACACGGCATCAGCACATCCGGCAGCTATCGCAACTATTATGAACTGGATGGCAAACGCATTTCGCACGTCATCGATCCGGCGACCGGCCGTCCCATCGAGCATAAACTGGTCTCCGCCACGGTTATCGCCACGACGGCGCTGGAGGCGGATGGCTGGGATACCGGACTGATGGTGCTGGGCAGCGAGAAGGCGAAAGCGCTGGCGCTGCAGCAGCATCTGGCGGTCTACCTTATCAGTAAAGAGGGCGATAAATTCGTCAGCTGGATGTCGCCTCAGTTTGCTGCATTTCTGATCGACAGCGAATAAAAGCGCAAGGGGGAATAATGCTCGACCTGTTTAGCGAAGAAGCGCCGTGGCAGGAGCCGCTGGCTGAAGGCGCGGTGATCCTGCGCCGTCGCGCGCGCGAAGAGTCGCCTGCCCTGATGGCGGCAATTCTGGCGGTAGCGCAGCAAAATCCGTTTTATCATCGCATCACGCCGGGCGGCCATCGCATGTCGGTGGCGATGACTAACTGCGGTGATTTCGGCTGGTCGAGCAACTCGCGCGGCTATCAGTACACCGAACAGGACAGCGAGAGTGGACGCAAGTGGCCGCCAATGCCGCCGCTGTTTCGTCAGCTGGCGCTCGACTGTGCGCGCGAGGCGGGGTTCCCGCACTTTAATCCCGACGCCTGCCTGATAAACCGCTACGAGCCTGGCGCAAAGCTGTCGCTGCATCAGGACAAAGATGAGAAGGATCTGCATCAGCCGATCGTATCGGTTTCGCTGGGATTACCGGCGGTGTTTCAGTTCGGCGGTTTCGCGCGCGGTGACGCCACCCAGCGCGTGCTGCTGGAGCATGGCGACGTGGTGGTATGGGGCGGGCCGTCGCGCCTGCGCTATCACGGGATTTTACCGCTCAAGCCTGGCGACCATCCGCTTACCGGTGCATTCCGCTACAACCTGACCTTCCGCCGCGCCTTCTGAGCGCGGCGTTGTTGCGAATAACTATTGCTATCATTCCGCATCGCTTTAAACTGCTGGCTGCTTTCCTGACTGCTGGATTTATTTATGGCGTTGCTCAAGGTTGTTTTCCGCCAGTTTCGCTGGCCTTTTATCGGCGTCATTCTGCTGACGTTGCTCAGCGCCGTACTCGGCATCGCCATGATCGCCTATATCAACAGCGAAATGATCTCGGCCATCAATACCTCTTTCTCTGTGCTGCCCGGCTTTTTGCTGCAGCTGGTATTGCTGATGGCGGTGACGCTCGCCGCGCAGCTGGCGCTGACGCTGCTGGGGCACCAGTTTGTCTGGCGGCTGCGCGGCGAATTTATTAAGCGCATTCTTGATACCCGCGTCGAACGGCTGGAGCAGATCGGCAACGCGCAGCTGCTGGCCGGGCTGACCAGCGATATCCGCGCGATTACGATCGCCTTTGTCCGCCTGCCGGAGCTGATTCAGGGCATCATCATCACGCTGGGCTCTGCTCTCTATCTCGCCTGGCTGTCGCCGAAAATGTTGATGGTCTCCAGCCTGTGGATGGCGATTACGCTGGTGGGCGGCTGGCTGCTGGTGTCGCGCGTTTATCGCCATATGGCGAAACTGCGCGAGGTTGAAGATGATCTCTACCGCGATTTCCAGACGGTGACGGAAGGGCGCAAAGAGCTGCATCTTAACCGCGAGCGTGCCCAGCTGATCTACGAGACCGTTTATCAGGAGGACGCGAAGGCTTACCGTCACCATATTGTGCGCGCCGACACCTACCATCTCAGCGCGGTGAACTGGTCAAATATCATGACGCTTGGCGCTATCGGCATGGTGTTTTTTATGGCGAACAGTCTTGGCTGGGCGAACACCGCGGTGGCGGCTACCTTCTCGCTGACGCTGCTGTTTCTGCGCACGCCGTTGCTGTCGGCGGTTGGCGCGCTGCCGACGCTGCTCAGCGCGCAGGTGGCGTTTCGCAAGCTTAACGCCTTCGATCTTGCTCCTTATCAGGAAGGCTTCCATACGCTGCCACCGCTGGCGGAGTGGCGCACGCTGGAGCTGCGCGACGTCAGTTTCCACTACGGGAAAAACGGCTTTGAAGTCGGGCCGATCAACCTGACGCTGCGACGCGGCGAGCTGGTGTTTCTGATTGGCGGCAACGGCAGCGGCAAGTCAACGCTGGCGATGCTGCTGACGGGCCTTTATCAGCCGCACGCCGGCACGCTGCTGCTGGACGGCAAGCCGATCGGCGCGGAAGCGCTTGACCACTGGCGCAAGCATTTCTCCGCCGTGTTTACCGATGTGCACCTGTTCGACAGGCTGATTGGCCGGGAGGGCGTGCCCGCTAATCCTAAACTGGTACAGGCCTGGCTTGAGCGTCTGAAAATGCAGGACAAGCTAAAAATCGAAGGCAACAAAATACTCAACCTGCAGCTGTCGAAAGGGCAGAGCAAGCGGGTGGCGCTGCTGCTGGCGGCGGCTGAGGAGCGCGACGTGCTGCTGCTGGACGAGTGGGCAGCGGATCAGGACCCCCATTTCCGCCGCGTCTTCTATCGCGAACTGCTGCCCTGGCTGCAGGCGTCAGGCAAAACCGTGTTCGCTATCAGCCACGACGATCACTACTTTATTCATGCTGACCGTCTGCTTGAAATGCGCGAAGGTAAACTCAGCGAACTGACCGGACGCGAGCGCGAAATGGCGACGCTGGATGCGGTACAGCGCACCGATCTGTCTTATCCGCAAAATGAAAAAGCTTAGCGTAAAGGGTTAGTGGCGGGGGTCCTGGCGCTGGCGTTAAGCTGTGCTTCAGCAAAAACAGCTGTTTTTGCCTCCCTGGAATATTTTCTGTCGTCTTGTGTTTATACCGGTTTAGCCTCTCTTGCTAAGCCGGTTTTTTATTGCCCACAAGCGGATGGGTCAGCAGCGTCAGCACCCGATCCGCCTCCAGCTGAAATTCCGCCTCCAGCCGCGTACCAGCGGCAAAAGCCCGGCTAAAAGAGTCATTCAGACAAATTACCGCCTTGCTCGTTGTTAAGTCGATCTCCTGCAGGCTCGCCTGATGAAAATCCATCGGCTGATGCAGCTGCGGCCACAGCGCTTTATACAGGCTCTCTTTCAGCGAGAAGAGCAGCGTCGCGGCCTGTGGAAAGGGCAGCGGCAGCGCGCGCAGTCGTGCATTCTCATCATCGTTCATCAGTACCGCGGCGGTTTCCTCGGCGGTGCGCTGGCTCATGGTCATTTCGATATCGACGCCAATGCAGCGCGGCTGCTGCGTAACGGCCAGCGCCACCGCGCCATCGGTGTGCGACAGCGACGCCTGAATGCCCGGCGGCCAGACAGGAGAGCGATCGCTGTGGTTTTGCAGCAGGAAATCAGAGATGCCAAAGCTGCGCATCACTTCGCGCGTCAGCCAGCGGCTGGCAAGGTACTCGGCGCGACGCTTTTTCACCGCCCGGTGCAAAGCGGGAGGGATGGGCAGGTTCCAGCGCAGGCTGAGGTCGTCGTCATACAGGTTTAGATCGAAGCGCGCCTGCGCCAGCACGTTATCGCCACAGCGCATATGGGAAGCATAAATAAAGCCGCCTTCGGGAGGCGGCAGGGAAATCATTTGAAGATTCATGAGGTTCCACGGCAGTGCGCAAAAGGGCATTAAAGCAGCCCGCCATGGTTGCGACAACCGTTTAGTCGTTAGGCGGAATGGCAAAACCCTTCACGGAAACGACGAAATGGTTGTGACCCTTGGTGATGCGCGCGCCGCGATCGCACCAGCGAGAGGCCAGCCGAAAAAAATCGTCGCTGCCGATATTGTAAGCCAGTTCCACTTTACTGACGCCTGAATGAAGCAGTTCTTCCGCATCCTGCAGGCTCTTCGCTTTGATAACCATTGTGATATCCATCCGAAATTCAGAGGACTTTAGAATAATCACTTTTTATGACATTTTTGTTTCAATAAGGTTAAAAAGCGCGGCGGCTTGCGACTTTTGTGAGACCGGTCAGGGATAATTGCACAGAGTAAGCAGCTGAAGGGGTTAGAAATCTTTTACTCTCTTATATATTACAGCCATTAAAAAGGCCGCGCATGGCGGCCTTGGTGGGTTACTGCTTCTGATCCGGCTCAGGACGTTTATCGCCTGACTCCGGCGCGTTGTTTGGATCGTCTTTTTCTATGTAATGCATAAACTCTCCTCTTGTTACCCACACATAAAGGTCAGTATAGACCATGTTTCTGACCCGATGGCGGAAAGGAGCGGTTCAGGCCCGGCACAGCAGTAACAAAAGGGGGGCGGCAAGCTCCCTGGCTCACTGAACCGTCCTCATCGGTCAAAAAATAAGTGAACAGTTACGCCCATAGTAACGCTTCATGCTTTTCATTTTTTATATAACCATTTTCCTGCTTTCGCAGACTGAATAAACATGTCAATAGTGAGATCAGGAATATCAACCGGCTCTGGTTTTTTAAATGGGTTCCAGGAAAATTTCACTTCAGGATAATAGATTTGCATATCAAAATCTGACATGTTTACACTCAAATCGCGTGAATAATCTTCGACAAACGCTTCAACATCATCCTGATCTAACTTTACGTCAAAATGAATGCTTGAGGATGCTGTGTAGGTGTCATACTTTTTCTTTCTGAACATATATTTCCCGCTATAGCGGGTAACTAAAGCGATAACACGTTGTTCAATATCATCTACCATAATTTACTTTGTTCTGTGTCAGAGCCTTGTAGTCACGTACAGAACAGTAAATGATACGGGAGACATCGGTAATTAAAATAACTTCACCAGTCAGCGGAACCGTTCGCCCAGTGAAGGTGCTGACCTTACGCACCGTTATCAGTTTGGCCGTCCTGACGCTCCTTGCTTGTGTTTAATCGTATAACCAGCGACCGGCCTTCGCTGATTCAATCAGCATACCGATGGTGAAATCCGGGACGGGTATCGGCGGGACTTTTTTAAAGGGGTTCCATGAAACAGGCACGTCAGGATAATAGGTCTCTATTTTAAAGTTGCCCTTATCAATGTTGAAAGTTGTAAAAAAATCGTCCATAAGATCTTCGGCTTCACCTACATCTAACTGCATATCTGTATCTAAATCGGTCTTTGGATTGAGCTTTCTTTGTTTTTTCTCGTTATTAAATAAATAAACGCCGTTGTAGCGTCTGACTAACGAGTAAATACGCTTCTCAATATCATCTGCCATGATTTATCCTTACCTCGTGCAGTAATTCGCAGTATTCATTACAAAAACCATGAAAAAAAGCTCAGGGGCGGTAAGGTTTGATCGTCCTGCATAGAAATATGTTCCGTTAAGCTCTTCAACTGTATCCATACGTTGCCCTCGACGCTTTTCTTGTGGAGGAGGAACTGGCCGCAGGATTATCAGAATACAATTCTTCAGAAAGGGCGACCAGCGAACCGTTTTCTATATTAAGAAAATTCTCTCTTCAGTAAACAGAAGAGGTGAACGTATTCCTTCTCATTTGAGAATGAAATTAACCTGATAAAATTTCGCGTGCTCTGGCTGTTTTTGTATCCATCCTTCGATGAAGCACTCGTCATGGCACATAAGTTCGAAGCACACCGTTCACAGAGCGCGGCGAAGAGGTACTAAGCAGGTTAAAAACCTGGAAGGGCGCACAGACGACGGATAAAACATTGCGGGCAAGGCGACCGCTGAGGCCAGTGTGCCGGAAACGTAACTTACATCATTATGCGCGTCTGGAAGGATAGCGAGCCTGTAAAGCCATTACATAGACGCATTTTCTTGCTCTGGTTTTGTCATCGTAAAATCCAGGCATAAAAAAAGCAGCCTTAACAGGCTGCTTTAGTTGGGAATTTTGGTCGGCACGAGAGGATTTGAACCTCCGACCCCTGACACCCCATGACAGTGCGCTACCAGGCTGCGCTACGTGCCGAACAGTGGGGCTTAGTCTACTGTTTCTTCGCCGGAATGCAAGCAGCTGGCGTCTAACTGCCTCATAAATAATCAGTTAGCGATAAAGCGCTTCTCTTCCGTCAGCACCTGCAGCAATAACGCCAGCTCTGGCCGGTGATCTTTCAGGAGATTGCCCTGCGCATCGTAGGCGCGATAGCTGCCGTTATTGTTGAGCACCAGCGTCACCTGAGGCGTAGTCACCACCAGACGGTTATCTTCGCTGCTGGCGACCCAGTCGTGGCGGCGCTGCGCGGCGAAGAGATCTTCCCCTTGCGAATAATTCACCGGGCTGGTGCGCACATGCAGCAGGCGCTGCATCAGCGTCGCCATCACATCCTGATGGTCGGTCAGACGATCGATGGTCTGCGCAGGCGTATCCGGCCAGTGAATGACCAGCGGAACCTGCAGGTTCGCGCGATTGCCCACGTTACCAGCGGTGCCGTCCAGCGCCACGCCCTGTTGCGCAGTAATCACCACCACGGTATTTTTCAACAGATTGCGCTGCTCCAGCGTGGCGAGCACGTTATGAATTTGCTCATCAATCGTCGCAGCCTGGCGCAAGTAGCTGCGTTGACGCGTTTTTACCGTCGTGCCGCTCAGATCGACGCCGTCCAGTGCAAGCCAGGAGAACCAGGGATTGCCGTCGCCTTTCTGCCCGTTCAGCCAGTTTTGCCACTGGGTGACAGTGCTGGCGTTGGGCTGGCTGTCGGTATTCGGCAGCGTATAGTCCGTCAGCAGCGCCTGGCGATAGAGAGGCTGGTTAAAGCCCTCCGATGAGAAAAGCCCAAACTGGTAGCCCTGCGAACTTAATGCGCTAAGCAGCGCCGACGGCATACGCGCCGCCAGCACGCCGTCCATATAGCTGGCGGAAATACCGTAGAACAGGCCAAACAGCCCTTTTTCCGGGATATCGCCCGCGCTGTAATGCTGGGTAAAACGCACGTTATCGCTGGCGAACTGATTAAGCTGCGGCAGCGTTTTTGCCATATCGCCGCCGTTCAGCGTTTTCACGGTGATTACCAGCAGGTTATTGCGCGTGCCGCCATCGCGGAAAGTGATATCGCTAAGCGGATACTGCACCGAAACCGCCTCTGGATCGCCCTGCTGGATCAGGCGCTGCTGATAAGCCTGCGCGTCCAGCAAGCCGTGGCGCTCAAGGAAGCGTCGGGCAGTCATCGGATAGGAGAGCGGCAGGTTAGCGCGCTGCATGGTAATTGGACGATAGAAATTGGCATCGGCCCAGATATAGAGCAGATGGCTGGCGAAAAAGGCGCTGATAAACAGCGCCGCCAGCGGCTTGCCGAACGAGCGCCGGTTCAGGCTGCGCAGCTTCTGCCAGCTCCAGGTGGCGAACAGCATCTCCACCAGGAAAATCAGCGGCACGCTGATAAACATCAGCTGCCAGTCGCGCGCCATCTCGCTCTGGTCCGGGTTGATCACCAGCTCCCACACCACCGGATTAAGGTGCAGATGGAAGCGGTTGAACACCGCGCTGTCGACCATAATCAGCGTCAGCCCGACGGTGGCGATAATCGCCGACAGGACGCGCAGCAGCCGCTGCGACATCACAACAAAGGTCAGGGGAAATATCGCCAGCAGGTAGACGGCAAAAACAATAAAGCTGAAGTGGCCGATCCAGCTGCTGAAGGCGTAAATGCGCCCGGCGAGCGAAGCAGGCCAGTCGGCGACCACCAGATAGCGGCTGCCTAAAATCAACGCGAATAAAATATTAAACAGAGCAAACCAGTGCCCCCAACTGATCATCTGGGACACTTTTTCGCGGTAGCGCTGCCGGTTGGTTACCATATTATGCGGTCAAATCAGCGATTAATGGGCGTTGTCGTCACGTACGGAGGCCTGAAGGGCTTCCGCGAAAGATCGTGCCAGTGAACGGCGCTGCGCCGGCGCAACGTCGCTGTTGATCACGTTGGTTACCATATTCCCCAGCACCATCAGGGAAAGGTCGGTCGGCGCATTGTCTTTCTGCAGCACCTGGGCCAGTTGCGCGAGGAGTTTTTCCACGCGTTCGTCGCTGTAACGGGATGATTGTGGCATATCGTCGACTAATCTCGTTTCAAAAGGCGATATAGTACCGTAACAACAGGGTTTTTACCGCAATTTTATCGAAAGCGCACCGATCGGCTATCGCATGGAGTTGAAAGCCGGTGCGGGCGGTGTTTGAATACGCGCCTGAACCAAAAGGAGAGTCTACCATGAGTCTGGATATCGACCAGATTGCCCTGCATCAGCTTATCAAGCGCGACGAGAATCAGCTTGAGCTGGTGCTGCGCGATACGCTGCTGCCCGCCAACGCTACCGTGGAAGCGATGGTAGAGGAATTGCACCGCGTCTACAGCGCTAAAAATAAAGCTTACGGTCTGTTTAACGAAGATAGCGAACTGGCCGAAGCGCTGCGCAACTGCCGGAAGGGCAATGATGACTTCCTGGCGTTCAGCCGCGCGGCGACCGGCCGTCTTCGCGACGAGCTGGCCAAATATCCTTTCGCCGAAGGCGGCGTAGTGCTGTTTGTGCACTATCGCTATCTGGCGGTGGAGTATCTGCTGGTGGCGGTGCTCAACAGCCAGAGCAGCATGCGCGTCAATGAGCAGCTCGACATCAGCAGCACCCACTATCTGGACATCAACCATGCCGATATCGTGGCGCGCATCGACTTAACCGAGTGGGAGCTGACGCCGGACTCCACGCGCTATCTGACTTTTCTGCGCGGCCGCGTAGGGCGCAAAGTCGCCGATTTCTTTATGGACTTCCTCGGCGCCAGCGTCGGTCTTGATACGAAAGCGCAAAACCGCGGCCTGCTGCAGGCGGTGGATGATTACTGCGCGGAATCGGCGCTTGATAAGAACGAGCGGCAGAACTATCGCCAGCAGGTTTACAGCTATTGCAACGAGCAGCTGCAGGCGGGCGAGGAGATCGCGCTGGAGGATCTGTCGAAGGAACTGCCGCCGCTTGGCGAGAAATCTTTTCAGGCCTTTACGCAGGAGCAGGGCTATGAGCTGGAGGAGCACTTTCCGGCGGATCGCAGCACGCTGCGCCAGCTGACCAAATTCTCTGGCAGCGGCGGCGGTCTGACGCTGAACTTCGACGCCGGGCTGCTGGGAGAGCGCATCTTCTGGGATCCGGCCACCGACACCTTAACCATTAAGGGCACGCCGCCGAACCTGCGCGATCAGCTGCAGCGACGCACCAGCGGCAAATAAGCGCGCAGGCGCTGTCAGCCAGAAAAAAAAACGCCGCATAAGCGGCGTTTTTTATATCGATTCGCAGGGGATTAGGCGCGTACGAAGTCGATGTGGTGCAGTTTTGGCTTGAACGGGTGACGCTGAACAGCCTGCACTTTGACGTTGGTTTCTTTACCGTCGACAACCAGAGTCAGAACGTCAGTGTAGAAGCCTGGCTTGGTCTGCAGGTTCATTACTGAGTCGTGGTCCAGTTCGATAGAAACAGCGGCTTCGCTACCACCATAGATGATGGCCGGGAATTTGTTCGCTGTGCGCAGGCGGCGGCTCGCACCCTTACCCTGCTCTTTACGTACTTCTGCGTTGATGGTCAACATTATCATGTCTCTTTAATAATTCCTGCTACAGGCGACCCAGCAACAGGAGGGTTGTTCAAAGGCTAATGCGAATGCAAAAGCGGGCGGCAGTATAGCGGTAATGGGCGGGGCGGGCAAATGATTCCGCCGTTTAGCGTAGCTCGTTGGCGCGGCGAAAGCGTCCCTGATAGTCGAACAGCTTCTCGCGCACCTGCCAGAACTGCCCTTTAGCGCGCGCTACCACAAAATCGGGGTGGCGCAGCAGCGGCTGTAGCGCGACCACGTCGGCCGCGGTTTGCCAGCCGAGCGGCACGCCCGGCGCGCGCTGATGCGGCCGCATAAAAAGCTGTTCGAACGCCTTACGCTGAGCGGGCGTACTCAGACGAAAGCGCTCGTCGACGCTGGTGCCATCCTCGTCGAAATAGGTCGCCTTCAGCCATTCGCCTTTATCATCGCGGCCATGCGCCAGCGTCATGCCGCCGCAGCGCAGCACCAGCGCATCCTTCAGCTTCAGCGCCGCCTTCAGCATATCGTCGGGATCGACCAGCACTTTGTCGCACTGATGGCAGCGGCGCGCCGCGATATCGTTTTCGGCGCCGCAGTCAGGACAGCTTTTAAAGCGGAAGCGGAAATCGCACTGTTCGCGGTTGCCTTCGTCATCTTCCAGCACGCCCTGACAGCGGCGGCCGAAGTGCTCGATAATCATGCCGTCTGCGGTGGTTTTGCCCCAGAAGGTGTTGGCGAACCCGCAGGCGGGGCAGAACACCTGTACCGGCTCATTGTCGCTGGCGCCTTTCGGCGTGCCCACTTCCGGCGTAAAGAGATCGTGCGGGTTGCCGGCGTAGTCGAGAATCAGGCAGTCGGTTTTGCCCGGCGACAGGCGCAGGCCGCGCCCGACAATCTGCTGATAGAGGCTGACCGACTCGGTAGGGCGCAAAATAGCGATAAGATCGACGTGGGGCGCATCGAAGCCGGTCGTCAGCACCGCGACGTTAACCAGGAATTTCAGCTGCTGCGCCTTAAACGCGGCGATCGTCGCATCGCGCTCTTTAGCAGGGGTCTCCGCCGAGATCAGCGCGCTATTGTCCGGCAGCAGCGTAAGGATCTCGCGCGCATGTTCTACCGTCGAGGCAAACACCATCACGCCGCGCCGATCCTCGGCGAATTCCACGATCTGGCTGATGATATGCGGCGTCACGCGCTGCTGCTGCTTTAGCTCGCGATTGAGATCGGACTCGCTGAACAGCCCGTTGGCCTGCGCTGTCAGACGGCTAAAGTCATACTGCACCACCGGCATATCAAGCCGCTCCGGCGGCACCAGAAAGCCGTGTTTGATCATATAGCGCAGCGGCAGCTCGTAGATGCAGTCGCGGAAAAAGGCTTTCTCATCGCCGCGCACCATGCCGTGATAGTGAAACTGATAGATCCAGCCTTTGCCGAGGCGGAAAGGGGTCGCCGTCAGGCCCAGCAGGCGCAGCTGCGGATTATGCTGGCGCAGATGATTGAAAATTTGCTGATACTGGCTGTTGTCGTCATCGCTGATGCGATGGCACTCATCCACGATCGCCAGCGAAAAGGCGCTGTCGAACTGATCCAGATTACGCGCCACCGACTGCACGCTGCCGAATACCACTTTGCGCTGGCTCTCTTTGCGCTGCAAACCGGCGGCGAAGATGTCCGCTTCAAGGCCATAGGCCTGATATTTGCTGTGGTTCTGCTCCACCAGTTCTTTGACGTGTGCGAGCACCAGCACGCGTCCGCGCGCCAGCCGCGCCAGCTCGGCGATCACCAGGCTTTTGCCTGCGCCGGTCGGCAGTACGATCACCGCCGGTTCGGCGTGACGACGAAAATGATTGAGAGTCGCGTTAACCGCGTCTTGCTGATAGGGACGTAGAGTAAAAGCCATTGCCGATCACTTTTGCGAAACTGAGCGAGATTATGCCATGAAAATAGAGGAAACGCAGGAACGGCTCTGTGCGACAGCCTCGGTTCCGGCTATACTTCCCCTACTTTTTCAACGGGTAAAACCCCGTTTCAGTTTCCCTCCGCAGTAACAGGCAAAGCGAATTCATGCGACTCGACAAATTCATCTCTCAGCAACTGGAAGTCAGCCGGGCTATTGCCGGTCGTGAAATCCGGGGGCAAAAAGTCACCGTTAATGGCGAAGTGGTGCGCGACACCGCCTTCAAAATCCTGC
The DNA here is from genome assembly GCF_002431095.1 of Pantoea sp. UBA5923. Classification (NCBI taxonomy): domain Bacteria; kingdom Pseudomonadati; phylum Pseudomonadota; class Gammaproteobacteria; order Enterobacterales; family Erwiniaceae; genus Pantoea; species Pantoea sp. UBA5923. The sequence continues at coordinate 47,991 of NZ_DJDN01000044.1, forward strand.
CCGAGCATGAGGTGGAATATGACGGCAATCCGCTGCAGCTGCAGGTAGGGCCGCGCTATTTTATGCTGAACAAGCCGCAGGGCTACGTCTGCTCTACGGACGATCCCGATCATCCGACCATCTTGTTTTTTATTGAAGAGCCGACCGCGTGGAAGCTGCACGCCGCAGGTCGCCTCGATATCGATACCACCGGTCTGGTGCTGCTGACCGATGACGGTCAGTGGTCGCACCGTATTACCTCGCCGCGCCATCACTGCGAGAAAACCTACCGCGTCACGCTGGAGCATCCCGTCGCCGAAGAGGTGGCGCAGCAGTTCGCCGCAGGCATTCAGCTACACGGCGAAAAATCCCTGACCCAACCGGCGCGGCTGGAAGAGATTACGCCGACCGAGGTGCTGCTGACGATCAGCGAAGGGCGCTACCACCAGGTGAAGCGCATGTTTGCCGCCGTTGGTAATCGCGTGGTCGGGCTGCATCGTGAGCGCATCGGCGGCATCGTGCTGGATGCGGATCTGGAGCCGGGCGAATATCGTCCGCTGACGGAAGATGAAATTGCCAGCGTCGGGCTGCCCGACGAGTTAAAACAGAAATAGCGGAGCGGCCGTGCGCAAGGATAAAAACTCAGCGGTAGGACTGGTAGTGATTCTGGGATTGCTGGCGATGCTGATGCCGCTTTCCATTGATATGTATCTGCCCGCGATGCCGCAGATCGCCCGCGAATTCGGCGTAGCGGCGGGTCGCGTGCAGATGACGCTTAATCTCTATATCCTTGGTTTCGCCATCGGTCAGCTGGTATATGGCCCGCTGGCGGACAGCTACGGCCGCAAACCGGTGATTGTGCTCGGCACGCTGATTTTCGCCTGTGCGGCCGCCGCCTGCGCGCTGTCGCAGTCGATTGACCAGCTGATTCTTATGCGCTTTCTACACGGCCTTTCCGCCGCTGCGGCCAGCGTGGTGATTAACGCTCTGATGCGTGACAGCTACTCGAAAGAGGATTTCTCGCGCATGATGTCCTTTGTCATGCTGATCACCACCATCGCGCCGCTGCTGGCGCCGATTATCGGCGGCTGGCTGCTGCTGGCATGGGACTGGCACGCCATTTTCTGGACGCTGGCAATCGCCGCCTTGATCACCACCGTAATGGTGATGACGCAGATCCGCGAGACGCTCAGGCCGGAACAGCGTCAGCGTTTTCACCTGCGCACCATGCTGGGTAATTTCGTCACGCTGTTCCGCCACAAGCGCGCCTTCAGCTATATGCTGGCGAGCGGCTTCTCTTTTGCCGGGCTGTTTACCTTTCTGAATGCCGGTCCGTTCGTCTATATCGAGGTAAACCACGTTTCGCCGCAGAACTTCGGGTATTACTTCGCGCTGAACGTGGTGTTTCTGTTTGTGATGACGCTGATCAACAGCCGCGCGGTGCGCCGCTTTGGCCCGCTGGCGATGTTCCGCGCCGGGCTGCTGATCCAGTTCGCGATGGGCATCTGGCTGCTGGCGGTTAGCGCGCTGCACATGGGCTTTATTCCGATGGTGCTGGGCGTCGCCATGTTTATCGGCTGCGTCTCGATGGTCTCATCTAACGCCATGGCGGTTATTCTGGATGAGTTTCCCCATATGGCGGGCACCGCTTCATCGCTGGCGGGCACGCTGCGCTTTGGCGTCGGCGCGCTGGTCGGCGCGCTGCTGTCAACGGCCAGCTTTAACAGCGCCTGGCCGATGGTAGGCACCATCGCGGCGTGCGCCACGCTCTCTGTTCTCTTTTTTATCTACGCGTCGCGACCCCGCGCAATCAGACGCTAAGCGCCAGCCCTGGCGTAAAGCCGCGCAGGTATGTCCTGAGCGGCCTTGCGACAGGGGGAACCCCTTCAGCGTCAACGCGTTGCAACAGCACCTTCGCTCGCCCTTTTTTACATTTTCCCCGCTTCGTTCTCTGACACAACAGCCGTTATGTTTCTTATATGTGAAAATTAATGATTAAGAAAGTAACGGAAATGCGTCTAAACTGATTGTTAACTGTCGATGAACGCGGTACTAATAGGCCAAAATGCGAGCCGACTCGCAAATAACAATCTTTCCACACTTCGTTTAGTGGGAAACGAGAGAGCAGGCCTTGACGTCCGTTTCTGCCGTTTAGCAGCAACAGCATGCGACGTTCATCGTGACTGAAGTTAATCGCTCTGGGGATATCTGTTAACTATGCTGCAACTTTCCATCGTGCATCGCCTGCCGCAGCGCTTTCGCTGGGCCAGCGAGCTTCATAGCGCTATCGTGGCGGAAGAGGGCGTCGCCAACGAGCAGGATCTTATTGCGCTGCGCCTGATTAGCCATGACGGCCATCTTGGCTGGGAGATCATGCATCAGTTGCAGGATTCGCTGGCGTCGATTCAGGTCGAGTGCAAAGTGGCGGAGTGCGAAGGGTCGCCCTGTCTCTTTATTTTGCGCAGCGACGAAAGCGCAACTAACTGCTGCCTGAAAAACCAGGGCGTGGCGATCGCGGAAACCTTTAACGGTCACTGAGTTGCGCTGAGGCCAGCAGCTCGCGCGTATAGCCTGCGGCAGGCGCGGCGAACAGCTTCTCGCAGTCGCCTTGCTCCACGACTTCACCCTGACGTAGTACCATCACCTGATGACACAGCGAACGTACCACCTGTAGATCGTGACTGATAAAGAGATAGGTCAGCTGGTGCTGCTGCTGTAGCCTGCGCAGCAGCGTCAGAATCTGTTTCTGTACCGAGCGATCCAGCGAAGAGGTTGGCTCGTCCAGCACTATCAGCTGCGGCTCAAGCACCAGCGCGCGCGCAATAGCGATCCGCTGGCGCTGACCGCCGGAAAAATCCGCCGCATAGCGATGGCGGCTCGCCGCATCTAATCCGACTTCCTCCATCACCGCAATCACGCGCGCTTCCTGTTGGGCAGCGTCGAGAGTGGGTTCGTGCACCGCCAGCCCCTCGGCAATGATCTGCTGCACCGTCATACGCGGATTCAGAGATGAGTTCGGATCCTGAAACACCACCTGTATGCGACGGCGCAGCGGTAACAGATCTCTGCGCGACAGATCGTGCAGCGGCTGGCCGTCGAACCAGATCTCGCCCTGCGCGCTGAGCAGCCGCAGCAGCGCCAGACCGGTGGTGCTTTTGCCGGAGCCAGATTCGCCCACCAGCCCGAGGCTCTCGCCACGCCGCAGCGAGAAGCTGAGGTTGCTGACGGCGACCTTTTCCGCCACCTGCCGTCTGAAAAGGCCGCGCCTGACCGGAAAGCTCACGCGCAGGTCGCGCACCTGCAACAGCAGCGGCGCGTCGGGACGCAGCGGTACGGCGCGACCTTCCGGCTCCGCCGCAAGCAGCTGCTGCGTATAGGGATGCTGCGGCTGGCTGAACAGCGCATGGCTGCTGTTGTGCTCGACGATTTTACCCTGGCGCATCACGCTGACGTTGTCCGCCAGCTGCCGCACGATACCCAGATCGTGGGTAATAAACAGCATGCCCATATTACGTTCGCGCTGCAGCTCGCGCAGCAGGCGCAGGATTTGCGCCTGAACGGTGACGTCCAGCGCGGTAGTTGGCTCGTCGGCAATCAGCAGCGCAGGTTCGGTAAGCAGCGCCATGGCGATCATCACGCGCTGGCGCTCGCCGCCGGAGAGCTGGTGAGGAAAATCGTTCAGCCGCGAGGCGGGGTGGCGGATGCCGACCCGATCGAGGCAGCCGAGGATCTCCCCGCGCGCCGCTTCGCGCCGCATGCCGCGGTGCAGGGAGAGCACCTCATAAAGCTGCTTCTCTATGGTGTGTAAGGGGTTCAGAGAGACCATCGGCTCCTGAAAGATCATTGCCATCTGGTTGCCGCGCAGGCCGCGCATTCTGCGCTCGCTGACGCGCAGCAGATCCTCGCCGTTAAACAGAATTTCGCCGCCCGAATAGTGCATCGGAGGCGCAGGCAGCAGCTGCATCACCGCAAGCGCAGTCACGCTTTTGCCCGAGCCGGATTCGCCCACCAGCGCCAGCGTTTCGCCGGCGTCGATACTGAAGGAGAGATCCTCCACCAGGGTGCGCGTCACGCCGCCGCGGGTAAAGGCGACGGAAAGATGGTGAATGGCCAGCAGCGACATAATCAGCCTCCCCAGGCGGGATCGAAGGCGTCGCGTACCGCTTCGCCAATAAAGATCAGCAGCGACAGCAGGATCGCCAGCGTAAAGAAGCCTGCCAGCCCCAGCCAGGGCGCCTGCAAATTATTCTTACCCTGCAACAGCAGTTCGCCGAGCGACGGTGACCCCACGGGCAGCCCAAAGCCGAGAAAATCGAGCGAGGTCAGGGTAGCGATTGAACCGCACAGGATAAACGGCAGAAAGGTGAGGGTGGCGACCATGGCGTTGGGCAGCATATGCCGCAGCATAATGCGCCCGTCGCTGACTCCCAGCGCCCGCGCGGCGCGGATATAGTCGAAGTTGCGCGTGCGCAGGAACTCGGCGCGCACCACGCTGACCAGTCCCATCCAGCCGAAAATCACCGTCACCAGCAGCAGCCACCAGAAGTTGGGCTGGATGACGCTGGAGAGCAGGATCAGTAAAAACAGCGCGGGCATGCCGGACCAGACTTCGATCACGCGCTGACCGATAAGATCGATGCGGCCGCCGAAATAGCCCTGAACCGCGCCGACGATAATGCCGATAACGCTGGAAAAGAGCGTCAGCATAATCCCGAACAGCAGCGAGATGCGCGTGCCGTAAAGCAGGCGCGCCAGCACGTCGCCGCCGCTGGCGTCGGTACCCAGCCAGTTTTGCGCCGAAGGCGGCGAGGGAAAGGGCGTTGAGGTCGCGAAGTTGATGGTGCTGTCGCTAAAGCGGATCGGCGCCCACAGCGCCCATCCATTCTCATTCAGCCGTTTCTGCAGCCAGGGATCCTGATAGTCGGCGGCGGTCGGCAGCGCGCCGCCGAAATCGCTTTCGCTGTAGCTAACCAGCAGCGGCACAAACCAGCGCTGCTGGTAGTGCACCAGCAGCGGCTTCTCATTGGCGAGCAGATCGGCGCCGAGTGAAAGCACGAAGATAACCAGAAAAATCCACAGCGACCAGTAGCCGCGCCGGTTGTGGCGGAAACGCAGCCAGCGCTGCTGATTGACGGGAGACAAGCGCATCAGCGGCCCTCAAAAACAATACGGGGATCGACCAGCGTATAGGTCAGGTCGCTGAGGATATTCATCAGCAGGCCGATCAGGGTAAAAATATAGAGCGTGCCGAACATCACCGGGTAGTCGCGCTGAATAGTGGCGTCATAGCCCAGCAGGCCCAGCCCGTTCAGCGAAAACATCACCTCTATCAGCACCGAGCTGGTAAAAAACATGCTGATAAAGGTGGCGGGAAAGCTGGCGATAACCAGCAGCATGGCGTTGCGGAACACGTGATGGTAAAGAATGCGTCGCTCGCTCACGCCTTTGGCGCGCGCCGTCACCACATACTGCTTGCGGATCTCATCGAGAAAGCTGTTTTTGGTCAGCATCGTCAGAGTGGCGAAGCCGCCAATCACCGTCGCCAGCACCGGCAGGCTGATATGCCACAGGTAGTCGGCGATTTTGCCGTACCAGGAGAAAGAGTCAAACTGCGGCGAGGTGAGGCCGCGCAGCGGAAACCAGTCGAGATAGCTGCCGCCGGCGAACAGGACAATCAGCATAATGCCGAACAGAAAGGCGGGCACTGAATAGCCGATGATAATAAAGGTGCTGCTCCAGACGTCGAAGGCGCTGCCGTTGCGCACCGCTTTTTTGATGCCCAGCGGTATCGATACCAGATAGATAATCAGCGTGCTCCACAGCCCCAGACTGATGGAAACCGGCAGGCTCTCTTTAATCAGCTGCAGCACTGATGCGCTGCGGAACAGGCTGTCGCCAAAATCGAACCGCACATAGTTCCAGAGCATCTCGACATAGCGCTGCCACATCGGCTTATCGAAACCGTAGCGTTTTTTAATTTCAGCAATCACTTCCGGGTCGAGGCCGCGCGCGCCGCGGTACTGGTTATCGCCGGGGCTGGCGCGGTTCAGGGACGCGCGCGCGCCGCTCTCGCCGCCGCCGGGCAGGCCCGTGGTCTGGCCGAACTGTATGTTAGCCAGCGCCTGGTCAACCGGGCCGCCGGGCGCGATCTGCACGATAAAAAAGTTCAGCGTAATAATCGCCCACAGCGTGGGAATAATCAGCAGCATTCTGCGCAAGAAATAGGCGGCCAACTCAGGCTCCTCAGCGTCGTTCGGCCGGCAAACGCGCGGCTTTGTTCACGTCATACCACCAGTTTTCCAGACCGCTGGCATAGGCGGGCTTTACCGTGGGATGGGAGAATTTATCCCAGTAGGCCATGCGATCTTCAGCGTTGTACCACATCGGGATCATATACGCATTCCACAGCAGGATGCGATCCAGCGCCTGGCCGAGCGGCAACAGCGCCGCTTTGTCGCCCTGATGCGCCACGATGGCTTTGACAAAGTGATCGACCAGCGGATCTTTGAGCCGCGCGCTGTTCCATGAGGAGTCGATAAAGTCAGATTGCCAGCTGGTCTGGAGATCTGAGCTGGGCGTGGGCATCGCCAGATAAACGCGGGCGATCATATCGTAATCGCCTTCGCGCAGCCTGCGCAGGTACTGTGAGGCATCCACCACGCGCAGCGTCAGGCTGATGCCGAGACGCGACAGGCTATGCTGGAAAGGCAGGGCCCAGTCGTTGCTGGCGCCGCTGCGCAGCAGCAGTTCAATGCGCATCGGCTGGCCGGTTTGGTCATTCACCAGCTGCTGGTTTTTCACTTGCCAGCCCGCCTGACGCAACAGATCCAGCGCTTTCAGCAGGTTAGCCCGATCGTAGCCGCTGCCATCGGTGCGCGGCGGCGCGTAGGGCGCGCTGAAAACCTCAGGCGGCAGTTGATCTTTAAAAGGCGTCAGCAGCGCCTGTTGCGCCGCATCCGGCAGACCCTGCGCGGCGTACTCGGTATTCTGAAAATAACTGCTGACTCGCTGATAGGCGCCATAGAAAAGCGCTTTGTTCATCCACTCAAAATCGAAGGCCAGGGTGATCGCCTGGCGAACCCGACGATCGCGGAACAGTTCCTTTTCATTGTTCATGGCAAGCCAGGTGGTATTGGTCGACACCCTGTTGGGCGTGGTCTCTTTGACAATCTGCTGATCGTCGAAGTTACGGCCGCGATACTGGGTCGCCCATTTTTTAGCGGAGGTCTCTTCACGCAGGTCGAACGCGCCCGCTTTAAAGGCTTCGAACGCGACATTATCGTCAAGATAGTAGTCATAGCGCAGGGTATCGAAATTGAACCGGCCCCGGTTCACCGGCAGATCGGCCGCCCAGTAGTTTTTCACCCGGCTGTACTCGATATACTGACCCAGCTTGTAACGACTGATACGGTAAGGGCCGCTGGAGAGCGGCGGCGAACTCAGTGGCTCATTGAATTTTTTATCCTGCCACTCTTTCTGCGGCAGCACCGGCAAGGTCAGCAGTCCCAGCATCAAATCTTTTTCTGGCTTCGGCAGGTCAATACGGACGCGCTGGCTATCCAGCGCTTTGATCGTCACGCCGCGATAAACGACGCGAAACTGCGGCACGCCTTCGCGCATAAATTTATCGAAGGTGAAGGCGACGTCCTGCGCGGTAATCGGCGTGCCGTCGTGAAACTGCGCGCGCGGATTGAGGCGTATCTCCATCCAGCGGAAATCCTCGGCATAGCGCGCCGACTCGGCGATAAGCGGATAGTAGCTGCCCGGCTCGTCGTCAGAACCGACAAACAACCGATCGTAGAGCGCCTCGGTGCCTGCGCCGGGATTGCCGCGCGAGGCGTAACGGTTAAAGTTGTCGTAGGTGCCGACTACCGCCTGGATAAGCCTGCCGCCTTTAGGCGCAGCGGGATCCGCATAGTCGAAGTGGCTAAAGTCGGCCGCATATTTGGGCTCGCCCAGCGTGGCAAATGCGCGGCTTTCATGCACCACTTCCGCGCGCAGCGGGGCGCTAAGGGCGACCAGTAACAGCAGTATCAGGCGAAACAGCATAAGGTTAGCGCTCTCCTGTCGTCATTCAACATCCGGGGCGGCGCGGCCCGCTATCCTGCCAGCGTCGCCAGGCTGCGGCTGCGGTAATAGTCAATCAGGCGGTCCGGCTTCAGGGGACGGCTGAACAGATAGCCCTGCATATGACAGACGCCGTGTTTCACCAGCCAGGCCGCCTGTTCGCCCGTCTCCACGCCTTCCGCCACGGTTTTCAGATTCAGCTTTTTCGCCAGATGGAGTACGGCGTCCAGCACCGGGGAGTTCAGGGTCTGCGTCCCGATGCTCTGCACAAAGCCGCGGTCGATCTTGAGATAGTCGAAGGGGTATTTTTCAAGATAGATCAGCGCGCTGTGGCCGGTGCCGAAGTCATCTATCGCAATCTGGATATCGTTCTGATGAAGCCAGGCGAAAATTTCTCCGGCGTTTTTATCCCGCACCATAGTGCGCTCAGTCACTTCAAATACGTAGTTAAAATGGTTATCCGGCATCGCCGCTATCCAGCGCTTAACGTCCTGCTGAAAACTCTCCGACGCCAGGTGCAGCGGCGAAAGGTTAAGACTCATATGGGTGCCGGCGGGCACGTAAGGATTGAGCCTGTGGGCGTCCCGCGCCACCAGTTCGAACAGATGCCGCGTCAGCGGAATAATCAGGTTTAGCGACTCCGCGTAGCTGATAAACATATCTGGCGGGATCATGCCTTCGCTGGGATGGTTCCAGCGCAGCAGTGCCTCCAGACCGTAAGCGCGTCCGCTATGGGTGCTGATCAGCGGCTGATATTCCACATGGAACTCGCCACGTTTTATGCCGAGCAGGATCTCTTTGCCGGGGCGCTGGTTCAGCGAGAGCAGCAACCAGCAGCCCNNCAGCAGCCGCCGCCGACCAGCAGCGACAGCAGAATACCGCTCAGCACAATCATAAGAATATCGCGCGTCGATATCGTATCGCCATAGAGAACAAACTGCAGCGGATAGCCGTCGAGCGGCAGCTGCATCAGCGGCTGCTGCGGCAGTTCGCTGTTGGGGATAACGGTCTGCCGCCAGCTGGTAAGCGCGCTGCTTTGCGCCACCAGCGCCATGCCGGAGATTTCCGAATGGTAAGAGGCCAGCAGCTGATAGGGCGTCAGGTTAAGGTTAATGGTCGCAAACACGCCGGACTGCACGCTTTGCGGATTACGCAGCCAGAGCGCAAAAACAGGCTTGCCGGGCTGTAAAGGCGTGCCGCTCAGCAGGCGGAGGTCGCGATCCCGGCTGAGATCGGTCTGGTCTGAAATGGCATTAAGCGGCAGGGAAAACGCCCCGGTTGCCGAGGAGCAAAAGGCGTTGCCCTCGCGCACCAGTAAAATCGCCCGCAGATCGTTGGCGAAAGCGGCGCGGGAAGTCAGCTCCTGACTAATGGCATGGCAGTCAAAACGGGTAAAAGAGAGAAGGGGATTCAGGGTATTGGCGACAAGCGTATCCAGCAATTGCTGCAAATCTGCGCGGCTGTCGTGCAGCAGTTGCTGATGCTGATTCTGCCGCTTATGCCAGGTGTAAGTCAGCAGAGTCAGGGTAAACAGAATAAAGAACAGGCTACCGAAAATCGCGCTGCTCCAGGCGATGCGGCGAGGATAGGTGGCCTGGCGCATCAGCGCCCTGGACAGTGGCATGAAGTGCTTTCCCCTTGTCTTATCTTTTATTATTGACTGTGCACGACTGCTCTCTGGCGAAGGTCATGAGAATATAACGAGATGACAGGAAATGTCTCGTTATTCTTCTGATAAACAATCGCTTTTTACGTTATTACTACTTATTTATCTGGCACAGGGGCATAAAAAAACGCTGCCGAAGCAGCGTTCTGTTTTCTCTGGCTGAGAAACGATCAAAGGTCAGGAATTAGCTGGGATTACGGCTTAATACCCGACGCCCTTCGCGGTAGCGTTTTTTCCAGTAGCTGTCGTTCAAACTGGAGATCATAACGCCGTTGCTGGTGGACGCATGGACAAAGTTATCGTTGCCCAGATAGATCCCGACGTGACGCCCCGTTGAACCGGCGTGGAACAGAACCAGATCCCCCGGACGCAGCTTGTTGCGTGAAATCTCACTGCCGGTGTCCTGCTGTTCAGAGGTTGAACGCGGCAGTTCTAAACCAAACTGATCGCGGAACGTACGTTGAACAAAAGCAGAACAATCGATGCCGCGCTTGGTGTCGCCGCCGAGACGGTAACGCACGCCTTTCCAGTCGGCATATTGCTCCATGATGCGGGACTTAACATCCACGCTCCGCACCATCTCTTCGAATTCATCCTGAGACGCCTGAAGTAAAAAACCATTCTGGTTTTTAACGTCATGATTCTCGTTTCTTGCGTGTTGACCGGTACTGCTGCATGCCGAGAGGAGAGTTGCCAGCGCTACTGCAGGCACAATCCGCCAGATATATCTCAGTATTGGTTGAGACTTGACCATTGTTCGTATATTCCTTCGATGTCCTTACGACAGAATGTCGCCAGCCAGATGACAAAACGGATTGAGATTAATAAGCGATGCTCGCTAAGACAATTCCTTAATTACTAAAATGTGTTAACGAACACGTTTTGGTATAAAAAAGAACCGCATTTTCTGCTGCCGTACCCTCAACGCATGGGAGGTTAACCGATTCCAGACGCCGTGGCGAGTGGTTTTACGTAATTTCTAATAGCTTTTTTTGATGTGAAATCAGTCTGTAACAGAGTGGTTACTTTATCGACAATTTTAAGAAATCATCCTTAAAATAAGCGGCACAAACAGGGCTAATTCTACGGGTAGGACGCTTTTTAAGAGCGTTGAGGCTGGACAGGCCAGGAAAAAGGGCCTTTATCAGCAAAAAACATCATAATCTTTTCTTTATATCAGCAGATAATTAGCTTGCTAATAATAATGAGCTGATTTTATTAAGCGCGGAGGGATAAGAAAAAGGCCATTCTTCCATCCGCGCTTATCAATCTATTTCGTCTTGTTCTGTTCAGGAATATTCAGGGCTTATATTTGCCCGGCAGTTTACGGTAGAAGAAACTGACAATGGCATCGCTCAGCGGCGTCAGCAGCACCCAGCTTAGTCCAGCCAGCAGCACCGAAAGCGAACCGACGGCAATATCGGTAAACCAGTGTGCGCCCGCCATCACGCGCGGCAGCGCGAAAATCACCACGATAGCCGCGCCGATAAGAAAGGCGCGGAAGCCAAAATAGCGCCACATAAAACAGGCAAAAATCATCAGCATCATGCCGTGGTCGCCAGGGAAGCTGTTGGATGAGGCGTCTTTGGCCGGGATGCCGGTCAGCTCGCTGACGCGATGCGCATTTTCGAAAAACAGCGTCGGGCTTTTATGCTGCACCGGTAACAGATGGCCGAGCTGGTTGAGGATAACCGCGCTGAACAGCATGGTAATGCCGATCGCCAGCAGACGACGACGGCCCGGCGGCGTTTCACGACGCCAGTAAAAGAGGTAAAGCGCACCCATCGCCAGCAGCGATACCAGATCGAAACCACGGAAGTTGGTGATCGCCACCAGCATGGCAAAGCCAGGGTGATCGACCATCTGGTTATTGAAGCTGAAAAAAATCCCTTTATCGACGGCTGCCCAGAAACCGTGATCGGGTGGCAGATACCAGGAAAGAAACAGGACAACGCCAAGCGCGTTGAGCAGCAAAATTGTGATAAGACGAGTTGCGCGCATCGTATTCACTCAAATAAAAATTAACGGCAGAAACTAACCTGGCTAGTTTAAACGAAGCCTCAACAGCTGGGACTGCAAACGATTCCAGTCCACCGGCTGCGAGTGGATCAGTTCAATACGGCTATCGGGCGCAACCTCAGCGAGCGTTTCGACATCTATAGCGCCCTTTTGGCCATTAATGCGCAGCGAGCCGTCCGGCGTGCGCAGCACGCCTTTAATGCGATCGACCGGCGCAAGACGCGCCCAGTCGAGCAGCGCTGCGCCATCAAATAGCGTCGCGTCGTCGAAGATCCAGCCGCAGGCAACGTAACCCTGGCCTTCATTTAACGCGCGCCGCCAGCGCGTTCCGCCATCAAGGCGCAGCGCGGCCAGGCCGCTGTCGCGTTTAAGGTGAGCATGATGATGCGCAGGCTGCGGCAGCGTTTGACGGTTTGTGCGCGGCAGATCGAGCAGCGCAGGGTCGATTGCGCCAAAGCGGGTGGCGATAAAAGGGCGGCCGTTAAGCGTGGCGTCCTGCCACTGTTGCAGGCGCTGACGGTCATCTTCGCTCCAGCAATCGCTTTTATTGCCAATAATAAGGTCGGCCGCCGCCAGCTGATCGCGGAAATTTTCATTCGCCGTTACGCGCGGGTCAGCGAGCTGACGCGCATCAAGCAGGGTCAGCGTGGCGTTAAGCTGCAGGTGCGGCTGATAGACCGGCGCGTTTAGCATCTCCAGCAGCTGGCGCGGATGGCCGAGCCCGGTGGGTTCAATCAGCAGACGATCGGGGCGGTTCTGCTTCAGCAGCATATTCAGCCCTACCTGCATTGGCAGGCCGTTGACGCAGCACATGCAGCCGCCGGGAATCTCCTTCAGCGCCGCGCCGCTGTCACGCAGCAGCGCGCCGTCAATGCCAATTTCGCCGAACTCATTAACCAGAACCGCCCACTTTTCCTGCTCCGGCTTGCCCGCCAGCAGATGGCGCAGCAGGGTGGTTTTACCGCTGCCAAGAAAGCCGGTAATAAGATTTACGCGCGTCATGCTCTCTGCCTCTTTAAACAAGAATGGCCGCGAAGGCGGCCATAATGTTACTTTATAACATGAATTGCGGCGGTTAGTCAGCGCGACTCATATAGCGGCGTTCGGCGATATGAATGCGGATGCGGTCGCCGTTGCTCAGGTATTCCGGCACCTGAATGCTCAGTCCGGTACTCATGCCGGCCGGTTTGGTACGGGCGCTGGCGGAGGCGCCTTTGATGCCCGGCGCGGTATCGACAATTTCCATATCCACGGTTTGCGGCAGTTCGAGTGCCAGCACCTGACCGTCCATCGTCAGCACCTGAATGCCCGGAATGCCGCCTTCAGGGATAAACAGCAGCTCTTCTTCGATCTGATCTTTCTTGAATGAGTAAGGCGTATAGTCCTCGTCATCCATAAAAACGTATTCGTCGCCGTCAATATAAGAGAAGGTGACGCTGCGGCGGCTGAGCTGGATAACGTCCAGAATATCGTCGCCTTTAAAACGTTCTTCTACCTTCAGACCGGTACGAATATCAGTGAAGCGCATTTTATACAGCGTGACGGCGCCGCGCGCGCTTGGGCTTTGAATATCGATATCTTTGACCAGCAGCAGCTTGCCGTTCCAGCTTACCGCCATCCCTTTTTTGATCTCATTCGCTCTTGGCATTGCAACTCTCGCTTAAAGGAGGATTCCGATGCGCGCCACGTTACTCGCGCCAGATTAAACAGGCAATATGGCGCTGGAAAAAATGCGCGCCATAACGCAGTCATGGCTTTCGTTCACGCGGGCTGTTATTGTCGCGGCTTCATACCCGCTGGAGCGCATCATGCAATGCCGTAGTCAGTGCGGCGCCTGCTGTACCGCGCCTTCTATCTCTTCGCCGATCCCCGGTATGCCGCATGGCAAACCGGCGAATACGTCCTGCATCCAGCTTGATGCCGATCTGCGTTGCAAACTGTTCGGCTCCCCGCTGCGGCCCGCCGTCTGCGCTGGCTTACAGCCGTCGCGCGAAATGTGCGGCGCCACTCGCCATGATGCCATGGTCTACCTGCTGCAGCTGGAAGCGGATACCGCGCCCTGAGCCTGCTGACGGTGCTGACGTTTTCGCGCCGCGTTAAGGCGCCGTTACAGCATCGCTTTCAGCTTACACCCTCTTAATTTCGTCCGGCCCTTCTGAATTGTGCGTAACGTCAAAAATCTGCTACGCATTTTACGCATTTCCTTGCATGGCCTTGTGCGCTGTACCAGACTCCTTGAAACGTTTCAGCGTAGCAGACACGCGCCTTGCGCAACGTCGCCGCGCTTTAAACGGCCATCAGGCTGAAACGATTCAATTTCAGTAAGCGAGGAGAAATATGTTCCAGCTCGAATTGCAGGCCATCCACACCGGAGCCAGTGCGCAAAACAAAGAAGAGGCTATCCGCCAGGTCGCCGCGGCGCTGACCGCGGCGGGCAACGTGGCGGAGGGCTATGTTAACGGCATGCTGGCGCGCGAGCAGCAGACCTCAACTTTCCTGGGCAACGGCATCGCCATTCCACACGGCACCACCGATACGCGCGACCTGGTGCTGAAAACCGGCGTACAGGTATTTCAGTTTCCGCAGGGCATCGCCTGGGGCGAAGATCAGATCGCGTATGTGGCGATCGGCATCGCCGCGAAATCTGACGAACATCTGGCGCTGCTGCGTCAGCTGACGCATGTGCTGAGCGACGACAGCATTGCCGAACAGCTGAAAACCGCCTCGGCGGAAGATCTGCGCGCGCTGCTGATGGGTGAAAAACAGCCGGCTGAATTTAGCTTCGACACCTCGCTGATTACCTTAGACGTGGCCGCAAACGATCTGATTACGCTACAGGCGCTCAATGCCGGTCGCCTGCAGGCGGCTGGCGCGGTAGACGCCAGCTTTGTCGCCGACGTAGTGGCCGCGACGCCGCTGAGCCTGGGGCAGGGCATCTGGCTGAGCGACAGCCGCCGCGGCAATCTGCGCAGCGCGGTCGCGGTCAGCCGCACCGCCACCCCTGGCGAGCACGAAGGGGAAAAAGTGGCGCTGCTGGTGACGGTTTCCGCCGTCGACGATCGTCCGCTGGAGGTATTGAGCTATCTCAGCGCGCTGCTGCTCAACGGTAAGGCGGATCGCCTGCTGAAAGCGGACGCAGCGGGCCTCTATGCGCTGCTGACCAGCGAAGTGGACGAGCAGGCCGAGGTGCTGAGCGCAGAGTTCACCATTCGTAACGAGCATGGGCTGCATGCGCGTCCCGGTACGGCGCTGGTCAGCGTTATCAAACAGTTCAACAGTGATATTACCGTCACTAACCTCGACGGCAGCGGCAAACCCGCCAACGGCCGTAGCCTGATGAAAGTGGTCGCGCTGGGCGTGAAGAAAGGTCACCGTCTGCGTTTTACCGCCAGCGGCGACGATGCGCAGCAGGCGCTGAACGCCATTGAAGAGGCGATCAATTCCGGTCTGGGTGAGGGGGCAGCATGAGCAGACGCGTCGCAACTATTACCCTG
The DNA here is from genome assembly GCF_002431095.1 of Pantoea sp. UBA5923. Taxonomy (NCBI): domain Bacteria; kingdom Pseudomonadati; phylum Pseudomonadota; class Gammaproteobacteria; order Enterobacterales; family Erwiniaceae; genus Pantoea; species Pantoea sp. UBA5923. Next base: position 63,216 of record NZ_DJDN01000044.1, read on the forward strand.
AATCCCGCCTATGATCTGGTGGGTTTTACCCCGGAGATCGAGCGCGGCGAAGTCAACCTGGTGAAAACTACCGGGCTGCACGCGGCGGGCAAAGGCATTAACGTGGCAAAAGTGCTGAAGGATCTCGGCATTGACGTGACGGTCGGCGGCTTCCTTGGCAAAGAGAATCAGGACGGCTTTCAGCAGCTGTTCAGCGAGCTGGGCATCGCCAACCGTTTTCAGGTGGTGCCGGGCCGCACCCGCATCAACGTCAAGCTCACCGAGCAGAACAACGACGTTACCGATCTTAACTTCTCCGGTTTTGAAGTAAGCCAGCAGGACTGGGATCGCTTTACCAGCGACTCGCTCACCTGGCTGGGCCAGTTCGACATGGTGTGCGTCAGCGGCAGCCTGCCGTCGGGCGTACAGCCGGAAGCCTTTACCCGCTGGATGAGCGAGCTGCGCACCCTTTGCCCCTGCATTATTTTCGACAGCAGCCGTGAAGCGCTGGTGGCGGGCCTGAAAGCCGCGCCCTGGCTGGTGAAGCCAAACCGCCGCGAGCTGGAAATCTGGGCCGGTCGCAAACTGCCGACGCTGCAGGATGTGATTGGCGCGGCGCATGAACTGCGCGAGCAGGGCATCGCCCATGTGGTGATTTCTCTGGGCGCCGAGGGCGCGCTCTGGGTGAACGCCTCAGGCGAATGGATCGCCAAACCGCCGGTGTGTGAAGTAGTCAGCACCGTGGGCGCAGGCGATTCAATGGTCGGCGGGCTGATCTACGGCCTGCTGATGCGTGAATCCAGCGAGCATACGCTGCGTCTTGCGACGGCAGTGGCGGCGATGGCCGTCAGCCAGAGCAACGTCGGCGTGACCGATCGTACCCAGTTGGCCGCAATGATGGCGCGCGTCGACTTACAACCCGTTAACTGACAGCAGGAGAGCGATAATGAAAACGCTGCTGATAAAAGATCCTTCTATTGGGCTGGCCTCTGCCTATATGGCGCAACAGCGTCTGGCGGCGGCCGCCGCGCAGGCTGGCTTAACCCTGACGGAAAACCCGGCGGAAGCGGAGCTGGTGATCGTTGCCGGCCGCGAGCTGCCGAACGACGCCGCGCTGAACGGCAAACCGGTCTGGCTGGGCGATGTGCAGCAGGCCGTACGCGCGCCAGAGCAGTTCCTTGCTCAGGCGAAAGCGGAAGCGAAACCCTGGCAGCCAGCCGCTGTCGCTGCGGCGCCAGCCGCCGCGCAGTCAGGCGGTCAGAAACGTATTGTTGCGGTCACCGCCTGTCCGACCGGCGTGGCGCACACCTTTATGGCCGCCGAAGCTATTCAGGCAGAAGCGACCAAACGCGGCTGGTGGGTGAAAGTGGAAACCCGCGGCTCGGTCGGCGCAGGCAATGCGATTACGCCGGAAGAAGTGGCGGCGGCCGATCTGGTGATCGTCGCGGCGGATATCGAGGTTGATCTGGCGAAGTTCGCCGGTAAGCCAATGTACCGCACCTCAACCGGGCTGGCGCTGAAGAAAACCGCGCAGGAGCTGGATAAAGCCGTTGTCGAAGCCAGACCTTATAAAGCGGCTGGCGCGCAGAGCGGCGAGCAGCAGGACGAGAAAAAAGAGAAAGCGGGCGCTTACCGTCACCTGTTGACCGGCGTCTCTTATATGCTGCCGATGGTGGTGGCGGGCGGTCTGAGCATTGCGCTCTCCTTCGCCTTCGGTATTACCGCCTTTAAAGAGCCGGGCACGCTGGCAGCGGCGCTGATGCAGATCGGCGGCGGCAGCGCCTTCGCGCTGATGGTACCGGTGCTGGCGGGCTATATCGCTTTCTCCATCGCGGATCGTCCCGGCCTGACGCCAGGCCTGATTGGCGGCATGATCGCCACCAGCATTAACGCCGGCTTCCTCGGCGGCATTATCGCCGGTTTCATTGCCGGTTACGCAGCGAAGCTGATCAGCGGCAAGGTCAAACTGCCGCAGAGTATGGAAGCGCTGAAGCCAATCCTGATTATTCCGCTGTTTGCCAGCCTGATCACCGGCCTGCTGATGATCTACGTAGTAGGCAAACCGGTCGCGGCGATCATGAGCGGCCTGACCGCATGGCTGGCGAATATGGGTACGGCGAATGCGGTGCTGCTGGGCGCGATTCTGGGCGGCATGATGTGTACCGATATGGGCGGCCCGGTGAACAAAGTGGCGTACGCCTTCGGTGTCGGGCTGCTCAGTTCGCAAACCTACGCGCCGATGGCGGCGATTATGGCTGCGGGTATGGTGCCACCGCTGGCGATGGGCGTAGCGACGCTGGTTGCGCGTCGTAAGTTTAATAAAGGTCAGCAGGAGGGCGGTAAAGCGGCGCTGGTGTTGGGTCTCTGCTTTATCTCCGAGGGCGCGATTCCCTTCGCGGCGCGTGACCCGATGCGCGTACTGCCGTGTTGTATCGTCGGCGGCGCGATTACCGGCGCGATCTCTATGTATATCGGCGCGAAGCTGATGGCACCACACGGCGGGCTGTTCGTGCTGCTTATTCCTGGCGCGATTACGCCGGTGCTGGGCTACCTGGTATCGATTATCGTCGGCACCGCAGTAGCGGGTCTGGGTTACGCCATTCTGAAACGCCCGGAAGAGGAGCTGGCGAAAGCCTGAACCCCGGCGTAACAGAAAAGGAGAAGGGAGCCAGATGGCTCCCTTCTTTTTTATTGCCTCAGCCTTACCCGCTGCTTTAAAGCAGCAGCGCGCCTTTAACTTTTCTGCTCTGACTTCAGCCAGGCGATCTCATCCTTCCAGATATCCGGATTAATGGTTTCCAGAATCAGCGGGATGCCGTCGAAGCGCGCATCCTTCATCAGCCAGCTAAAGACCGTTTTGCCGATATTGCCTTCGCCCAGGCTGTGATGACGATCGACGCGGCTGCCAAAGGCGCTTTTGGCGTCGTTAAGGTGCATGCCGCGCAGGTACTGCAGGCCGACGATGCGCTCAAAGGCGGCGAAGGTCTCTTCGCACGCCGCTTCGGTACGCAGATCGTAGCCGCCGGCAAAGGCGTGGCAGGTATCGATACAGACGCCGACGCGGGATTTATCCTCAACGAGCTCGATAATCGTCGCCAGGTGTTCGAAGCGGAAGCCGAGGTTGCTGCCCTGACCGGCCGTGTTTTCAATCACCGCCACAACCTGCGACGTCTTATCCAGCGCAATATTCACCGACTCGGCGATGCGCTTCAGGCAGGCTTCTTCCTCGATCTGATTCAGATGGCTGCCGGGATGGAAGTTAAGCAGGGTCAGACCCAGCTGCTCAGCGCGCTGCATCTCATCAATAAAGGCTGCGCGCGATTTTTCCAGCGCGTCCATAACCGGATGGCCGAGGTTAATCAGAAAGCTGTCGTGTGGCAGGATCTGCTGTGGGCCAAAATTATATTTTTCACAGGCGGCTTTAAACGCGTCGATAGTGGCGGCAGAGAGCGGGGCCGCCTTCCACTGTCGCTGATTCTTGGTAAACAGGGCAAACGCGGTGGCTTCCAGTTCATGGGCACGAATCACTGCCTGATCTACGCCGCCAGCAGCGCTGACGTGTGCGCCGATATATTTCATGCCGCTTCTCCTGAAAAGGCTGACTAAAAGAAGCCCGCATCATACCCGATGCGCCTGATGCAAGAAATGCTGCGCCAGCAGATTGAACCTGGCTGGCGGCAATCGTGGCGTTCTGGGCATCGCACAGTCTTTATATGTCATGTGAACCACGCGCCGCGCTGGCTTAAAGGTGAAATTGCTAATATATTTGCAATCAACCAGATAAACCGATAAGGCCGAAAGATGTTATTTGCCCGTTTGCGCCGCTGGGCCGCCCTGATCAAAAAAGATGTGCTGACGCTGTGGTTCGCCTGCCGCGATCCGCGTACGCCGTGGTGGTTTAAGCTGCTGGCGTTTGGGCTGGTGGCCTATGCGCTCAGCCCCATCGATCTTATCCCCGACTTCATCCCGATTATCGGCCTGCTGGACGATGCGATTATTATTCCGCTGGGCGTGCTGATCCTGCTGCGTCTGCTGCCGCGCGACGTGCGCATCAGCAGCGCGGAGCGCGCCGAAGTACAGCGCGCGCGCGGCAAAAAGGTCGTCAGCGGCTTTGGCCTGGTTTTAATGGTGCTGATCTGGCTGGCGGTGCTGTTTTACCTGGTGCATCGCTACGCCATGTGAGGAGAAACCATGCATATCACGCTGCGTCAGATAGAAGTGTTTACCGAGGTGTTGAAAAGCGGCTCGACGACTCAGGCCTCGCAGGTGCTGGCGCTCTCGCAGTCTGCGGTGAGTGCGGCGCTGGCGGACCTGGAGGGCCAGCTTGGCGTACAGCTGTTCGATCGCGTCGGCAAGCGGCTGGTGCTGAACGAACACGGTCGTTTGCTCTATCCGCGCGCCATTGGCCTGCTGGAGCAGGCGAGTGAAATCGAACAGCTGTTTAAAGAGGACAACGGCGCAATCCGTATTTACGCCAGCAGCACCATCGGCAATTACCTGCTGCCGGGCATGATAGCCGCTTTTCGCCGCGACTTTCCCGGCCTGCCGCTGGAGCTGAGCGTCGGCAACAGCCAGGACGTTATTAACGCCGTGGCCGATTTCCGCGTTGATGTCGGCCTGATTGAAGGGCCGTGTCATATGACCGAACTGGTGAGCGATCCCTGGCTGGAGGATGAGCTGGTGGTGTTCGCCGCGCCCGATGCGGAGATTCTGCGCCAGCCGGTCACGCTGGAGAGCCTCGGCAACGCGCCCTGGATCCTGCGCGAGCGCGGGTCCGGCACGCGTGAAATCGTTGACTATCTGCTGCTCTCGCATCTGCCAGCCTTTCAGCTGGGCATGGAGCTGGGTAATTCAGAGGCGATCAAGCATGCGGTGCGGCACAATATGGGCATCAGCTGCCTGTCGCGTCGCGTTATCGCCGATCTGCTGGAGGCGGGAACGCTGGTGGAACTGTCGATTCCGCTGCCGCGCCTGACGCGCACCCTCTACCGTATTCACCATCGTCAGAAGCATCTTTCCAGGGCGCTTAATCGCTTTCTCTCTTACTGCCGCGAGTAGCCGCAAGAGGTTTTTGCTTATAATTCAGCGGCGATCATGAAGGTAACTAATAACACGGCGCCAGTGCTATACAGGGCAGGGTGAATTGCTACAATCGCGCCTCATTTTTAGCGAGCCTAGTGTTTACACATGCATAACGACACAAATACAACACAACAACCTGCGTTACGACGCGAGTTAAAGGCGCGTCACCTGACGATGATCGCCATCGGCGGTTCGATCGGCACCGGCCTTTTTGTCGCCTCCGGCGCCACGATCTCTCAGGCAGGCCCCGGCGGCGCGCTGCTTTCCTACGCGCTGATTGGCCTGATGGTCTACTTCCTGATGACCAGCCTTGGCGAGCTGGCGGCTTTTATGCCGGTTTCCGGCTCTTTCGCCACCTACGGTTCAAAATATGTTGAAGAAGGCTTTGGTTTCGCCCTGGGCTGGAACTACTGGTACAACTGGGCGGTCACCATCGCCGTGGATCTCGTCGCCTCGCAGCTGGTAATGAACTACTGGTTCCCTGATACGCCGGGCTGGATCTGGAGCGCGCTGTTCCTCTGCCTGATGTTCCTGCTTAACTTCATCTCCGTGAAAGGCTTCGGCGAAGCGGAATACTGGTTCTCGCTGATTAAGGTCGCCACCGTCATTATCTTTATCGTCGTCGGCGTACTGATGATCCTTGGCATTCTGCGCGGCGGCGAACATGCCGGCTGGCATAACTGGCAGGTCGGCGACGCGCCGTTCGCGGGTGGGTTCGCCGCGATGATTGGCGTGGCGATGATAGTCGGCTTCTCTTTCCAGGGCACTGAGCTTATCGGTATCGCGGCGGGGGAGTCGGAAGATCCGGCGAAAAACATTCCGCGCGCGGTGCGTCAGGTTTTCTGGCGTATTCTGCTGTTCTATATCTTCGCTATCCTGATTATCAGCCTGATCCTGCCTTATACCGATCCGCAGCTGCTGCATAACGATGTAACCGATATCAGCGTCAGTCCTTTTACCCTGGTGTTCCAGAATGCGGGCCTGCTGTCGGCGGCGGCGGTGATGAACGCGGTCATTCTGACCTCGGTGCTGTCGGCGGGCAACTCCGGCATGTATGCCTCAACGCGCATGCTCTATAACCTGGCGAGCGAAGGCAAAGCGCCGCGCATTTTCGCGCAGCTGTCGAAAGGCGGCGTGCCGCGCAACGCGCTGCTGGCGACCACCGTCGTGGCGGGTCTCTGCTTCCTGACCTCGAAGTTCGGCAACCAGGAGGTCTATCTGTGGCTGCTGAATACCTCTGGTATGACCGGCTTTATCGCCTGGCTGGGCATTGCCATCAGCCACTATCGCTTCCGTCGCGGCTATATCGCGCAGGGCCACAGCCTTGACGATCTGCCGTACCGTTCAGGCTTTTTCCCGGTCGGCCCGATTTTTGCCTTCGTGCTCTGTCTGATCATCACGCTGGGCCAGAACTATCAGGCTTTCCTTAACGACAAAATCGACTGGTACGGCGTCGCCGCTACCTATATCGGACTGCCGCTGTTTTTGATTATCTGGTTCGGCTACAGGCTGACGCGAGGCACCCGTTTCGTGAAGTACAGCGACATGGAATTCCCGATCCACAAAGAGTAAGGCTACAGAACAGATGACGAGGCCCGCAGAGCAAAGCGCCTGACTCACAGAAGCGTGGGTTGCCTTTGCGCTCGGGCCTTGTTATTTGCGGTAGCACAGGAAGCGCGGCGGGGCCGCGCTTTTTGCGTTAAGGTGCCTTTTTGTTTAGGTTGAAGAATTGATAATTATTATCATCTGCTCTATTGTGGCAGCGTTTTCGACCGAACCTTTAGAACAGGCTTTTTATGACGGACTCAACTCTGCCCGCGCAGGGCGCTATGGGCCGCTATCATCAGGTATTGCGCCGCCGCATGCTGATGATCGCCGTACTGGTGCTGGCCATTATTGCCTCGCTGGTGCTGGATTTTACGCTTGGCCCGGCTGGACTCTCGCTGCCGACGCTGTGGCAATCTCTGCTTCACCCCGCAACCGTCGACGCCGGTACGCGCGTCATTGTCTGGGATATCCGCTTGCCCTATGCGCTGATGGCGGTGGTGGTGGGATTTTGTCTTGGGCTGGCAGGCGCCGAAATGCAGACCATCCTGAATAACCCGCTGGCCAGCCCCTTTACCCTGGGCGTCTCCTCGGCGGCGGCTTTTGGCGCGGCGCTGGCGATTATTCTCGGCATCGGCATTCCTGGCGTGCCGGATCAGTGGCTGATTTCCGCCAACGCCTTTGTTTTTGCCCTGTTCGCCGCGCTGATGCTCGACGGCGTGACGCGCTGGACGCGGGTCTCTACCTCAGGCGTGGTGCTGTTTGGCATTGCGCTGGTGTTTACCTTTAACGCGCTGGTGTCGATGATGCAGTTTATCGCCAGTGAAGATACCCTGCAGGGCCTGGTGTTCTGGACCATGGGCAGCCTCGCGCGTGCCTCCTGGGAGAAGCTGGGCGTGCTGAGCGCCGCGTTTGCGCTGCTGCTGCCGTTCTCGCTGCTCAGCAGCTGGAAGCTGACCGCGCTGCGCCTCGGCGAAGACCGCGCGGTCAGTTTCGGCATCGACGTGCGCCGCTTACGCCTCGCGACGCTGCTGCGCATCAGTATTCTTTCCGCGCTGGCGGTTGCCTTTGTCGGGCCGATCGGCTTTATCGGGCTGGTGGCGCCGCATATCGCCCGCATGATTTTCGGCGAAGATCATCGCTACTATCTGCCTGCCAGCGCCCTGACCGGCGCGCTGGTGCTTTCGATGGCGTCGGTGGCGTCGAAAAACCTGATCCCTGGCGTGATTATTCCCGTTGGCATCGTCACCTCGCTGGTTGGCGTGCCTTTCTTCCTGAGCATTATTCTGCGCCACCGGGGGAATGTATGAGCCAGGGATTGACGTTAAAACACTTCACGACGGGCTACCCGAAACGCAAAGTCATTGAGGATCTCAGCGTACCGCTGTTGCCGCGCGGCAAAATTACGGTGCTGCTGGGGCCGAACGGCTGCGGCAAATCGACGCTGCTGCGCGCGCTGGCCGGGCTGAACAAAGGGCAGGGCGAACTCTGGCTGAACGGCGAAGAGCTGATGCAGCAGCCTTTTGCCCGCCGCGCCCGGCGCGTGGTCTATCTGCCGCAGTCGCTGCCTGCGGGCGTGCATCTGCATGTGCTGGAGTCGATCATCGTGGCGCAGCGCGCGTCCGGCGGGCTGCATAACGCTGCCAGCGAAGCGGAAGTGATGTATCTGCTGGAACAGCTTGGCATTTCGCATCTGGCGATGCGCTATCTCGATCAGCTTTCGGGCGGCCAGAAACAGCTGGTGGGCCTGGCGCAGTCGCTGATCCGTCGCCCGGAACTGCTGCTGCTGGATGAGCCGCTGAGCGCGCTGGATCTTAACTATCAGTTCCATGTGATGGATCTGGTGCGGCGCGAAACCGCCCAGCGCAATATCATTACCGTGGTGGTGGTGCATGACATTAATATCGCCTTACGCCATGCGCACCATGCGCTGATGCTGAAAGAGGGCGCGCTAATAGCGGACGGCGCGCCGGATCGGGTGATTACGCCAGAAACGCTGGCGCAGGTCTATGGCGTGAAAGGACGTATTGAGCGCTGCTCGCAGGGGATGCCGCAGGTGATGATCGACGGGCTGGCGGATTCAGCGCTGGTTTAAATAGCGTGCCGCACAGCTAAAATTCAGGGCCGCATTGCGGCCCTGAACGTTCTACACCAGCAGATGCTGCGCATGGAAGCGCAGATGATCCTCGACGAAGGTCGCGATGAAGTAGTAGCTGTGGTCATAGCCGGGCTGCACGCGCAGCGTCAGCGGGAATCCCACCTCTCTTGCCACCACATCCAGCCGCTCCGGCTGTAGCTGATCCGCCAGGAACTGATCGCTGTCTCCCTGATCGATCAGGATCGGCAGACGCGACTGCACCTCGCGCATCAGCGCGCAGCTGTCATAGTCGCGCCAGGCTGCGCGGTCCTCGCCCAGGTAGGCGCTGAACGCTTTCTGACCCCAGGGCACTTCGCTGGGATTGACGATAGGCGCAAAAGCCGACGCCGACGCGAAGCGGTTGCCGAGGCGCAGCGCCAGCATCAGCGCGCCGTGGCCGCCCATCGAATGCCCCATAATCGACTGCCGCTCGCTGATACTGAAGTTGCCGGCGATCAGCGTCGGCAGCTCCTGGCTCAGGTAGTCGAACATGCGGTAGTGCGCTGACCAGGGCGCCTGGGTGGCGTTGAGATAGAACCCCGCGCCCTGACCAAGATCGTAAGCGGCGTCGTTGGCGACCGCATCGCCGCGCGGGCTGGTGTCCGGCATAATTAACACCAGTCCCAGCTCCGAGGCGACGCGCTGCGCGCCGGATTTGGTGCTGAAATTCTCATCCGTACAGGTCAGCCCTGCCAGAAACCACACCGCGGGCGGCGGCGTGTCGTCTTTCGGACTGGGCAAAAAAATGCTGAAGGTCATCGGGCAGTTCAGCACGTCTGACTGATGTCGCCAGCGTTGTTGCCAGCCGCCGAACATCCGGTGTTCTTCCAGCAGTTCCAGCGTGGTTGCCATATCGCCTCCCGATTACTTGTTAAAGTGCACCACCGAACGAATAGATTTACCTTCGTGCATCAGATCGAAGGCCTCATTAATCTCTTCCAGCGGCATGGTGTGGGTAATAAAGTCGTTCAGGGCGAATTTACCGTCCAGATAGTCCTGCACGATGCCCGGCAGCTGCGAGCGGCCCTTCACGCCGCCGAAGGCGGAACCGCGCCAGACGCGACCGGTGACCAGCTGGAACGGACGGGTAGAGATCTCTTCGCCCGCGCCGGCCACGCCGATAATTACCGATTCGCCCCAGCCTTTATGGCAGCACTCCAGCGCGGAACGCATGACGTTGACGTTGCCGATGCACTCAAAGGAGAAATCTACGCCGCCGTCGGTCATCTCAACGATAACGTCCTGGATCGGTTTCTCATAATCTTTCGGATTCACCAGATCGGTGGCGCCCAGCTTGCGTGCCAGGTCGAACTTGCTGGTATTGATGTCGATACCGATAATGCGTCCGGCTTTCGCCATTTTCGCGCCGATAATCGCCGACAGACCGATGCCGCCGAGGCCGAAAATCGCTACGGTATCGCCTTCTTTAACTTTGGCGGTATTCATCACCGCGCCCATGCCGGTAGTGACGCCGCAGCCCAGCAGGCAAACTTCTTCCAGCGGCGCTTCTTTGCTGATTTTCGCCAGCGAAATTTCCGGCACGACGGTGTACTCGGAGAACGTCGAGGTGCCCATATAGTGGAAAATCGGCTTGCCGTCTTTAAAGAAGCGCGTCGTGCCGTCCGGCATCAGGCCTTTGCCCTGGGTAGAGCGGATCGCCTGGCAGAGGTTAGTTTTGCCCGACAGGCAGAATTTGCACTTGCCGCACTCTGGCGTGTAAAGCGGGATCACATGATCGCCTACTTCGACGCTGGTCACGCCTTCGCCTACCGCTTCTACAATGCCGCCGCCTTCATGGCCGAGAATTGCCGGGAACACGCCTTCCGGATCTTTGCCCGACAGGGTATAGGCATCGGTATGGCAAACGCCGGTGGCAACGATACGCACCAGCACTTCGCCTTTTTGCGGCGGCATCAAATCCACTTCTTCGATTTTCAGCGGTTCGCCAGCGGCCCAGGCAACGGCGGCGCGGGTTTTGATCATGTTCATGCATTCCCTCTTGCGGTCAGATGAGGACGCGCCGAAACGGTCGCGTCCGTGGTCGTGATATCAATAAAAATAGCGCGTAACTGCGTAATTAGTCTGCGACCTGCAGCGGATGCAGTAGCCGATCGTCCTGCGGCCGGTCGTCAAACATATCAATAATCAAATATTTCAGGGCTTCGACGTTGGGCGTAAAAGCGTCGCGTCGCCACATCAGCCAGGTGGCAGTATCGCGGTACGCCGGCGGCAGCTCATGCGCCTGCACGCGGGCGCGCTCAGGCATCTGCGCTAAAACCGATTCCGGGATCATCGCTACACCCGCGCCGCCCGCTACGCAGGCCATCATCGCGTGGTAGGACTGGATCTCCATGACGCTGCCGGGCGCGACGCCGCTGTCGCGATACCAGGCTTCCAGCTTCACGCGATAGGAGCAGCTGTTGCGAAAAGCGAACAGCGTATCGTTTTGCGCGTCGCGCGCGCTCTCCACCGGCGCATGATCGAGGCTGGTGATCAGCGTCAGGGTTTCCCGGAAGGCGATACAGCCGTTGAGATCGTCATAAGGCGCCGGGCCATCGACCAGCGCGGCGGCCAGCGTGCCTTCGCGCACTTTGTCGATAATCTCGCCGGAGGTGCTGGTGATCAGCGACAGCGCGACCTTCGGGAAGCGCTGATGGTAGGCCGCCAGCAGGCCCGGCAGGCGCGTCGCGGCGGTGCTCTCCATCGAGCCGAGCGCGAAGTTACCCGCCGGTTCGCCGGCGCGCGCCATACTCAGCGCCTCGTCGCTCAGCGTCAGGATCCGCTGTGCATAGTTAAGAAAGTTGTGGCCCATCGGCGACAGGCGAATGCGCTGTTTCTCACGGATAAACAGGTCGACGCCAATCTCCTCTTCCAGCTGGCGTAGCCGCGTGGTGAGATTAGAGGGGACGCGATGGAGTTGTTCCGCAGCGCGCGCCAGCGAACCGGTTTCGGCCACAGAACAGAACATACGTAGCTGGACAAGATCCATGTATTCTCTTCTCGTAAACAACTTGATGCGAATTATTCAGTTTTCGTGAGTTTAATAAGCTGGCATGTTATAAGCAAGAGATAATAAAACGCAGGAGTAGGGAAATGGCTTTTCGCGTGGCGCTCAGCGCCTTTCTGGCGCTGGTCGTGGTGATGGGGATTGGACGTTTCGCCTTTACGCCGCAGGTGCCGCTGATGATACACGACGGCCAGCTGACGCTGACCAGCGCCAGCCTGGTCGCGGCGCTTAACTATCTCGGCTACCTGTGCGGCTCCTTTGACGCGATGCGCGCCAGGCGCCACGTCGAGCTGCGCCTGCAGCTGGGCGTCTGGGGCGCGGTGATCCTGACGCTGCTCTCCGCCTGCGTCAGCGGCCCCTGGCTACACGGGGCAGTGCGCTTTCTTATCGGCTGGGCGAGCGGCGTGGCGCTGGTGCTGGTTGCCGCCTGGAGCAGCGAACAGCTGCATCATTACGGCCGTCCCAGCCTGTCAGCGGCGGTCTTCGCCGGACCCGGCGCGGGGATTTTCATCAGCGGCCTGCTGGCGGTGCAGCTGCATGCGCTTCAGGTTTCCGCCTCGCTGGCCTGGGCGGCTTACGGCCTGCTGGCGCTGCTCTTTATCGCCGCTGTCGCGCGCAATTTGCCGCGCCGCGTCGGCGATCTGCATCGACCCGATCAGGCGCCGCAGCCGCTGGTGCTGACCAGAAATTTACGACGGCTGGTGCTGAGCTATAGCCTGGCGGGCTTCGGCTATATTCTGCCTGCGACTTTTCTGTCACAGATGGCGGCGGCGCGCTTTCCCGACGGCGCATTTGCCCAGTTCGTCTGGCCGATTTTCGGCGGCGCGGCGATAGTCGGCATCGCGCTGGGGATCCTGACGCGCGGCCTCGCCAGCACGCACCGGCGGCTGGCGCTGGTGCTCTGGGCGCAGGCGCTGGGCGTAGTGGCGGCGGCGTGGCTGCCGGGCTTTAGCGGCCTGCTGATTGGTGCGCTGCTGGTGGGCGGCGGCTTTCTCTGCGTGGTGCAGCTTGCGCTGGCCTGTGCGCGTGAGCTGGCGCCGCAGCATACGCGCTATATGGCGGGACTGCTGACCACTGGCTACGCCATTGGGCAGCTGGTGGGGCCGGTGCTGTCGTCGCTCTCTACCGCGCTGCTACATCGGCTGGAGCCGGCGCTGTGGATCGCCGGTCTGGGGCTGGCCGTGGGCGGTCTTCTGGTCTGGCGACGATCATAATGAAAAGCTTTCATCGCCGATTGGATTGATTACTGGATTACCCAAACGGAAAGCTTCACAATACGCGCTCAGAATTGAACCCGTCGGTCTCTCCGGCGGGCGTTACACCTGCGGAGATGAGTACGATGAGCACCCTTAGTCAGGAAGCTATCCTGGTTCACGAAGCGCTGCTGGCGCGAGGCCTGGAGACGCCGTTACGCGCGCCGACGCGTGAAATGGATGATGAAACCCGTAAGCGCCTGATCGCTGGCCACATGACTGAAGTCATGCAGCTGCTGAATCTGGATCTTGAGGATGACAGCCTGATGGAGACGCCACATCGCATCGCCAAAATGTATGTGGATGAGGTGTTCTCCGGCCTGGATTACGCTAACTTCCCCAAAATCACCGTCATCGAAAACAAGATGAAAGTGGATGAGATGGTGACGGTGCGCGATATCACGCTGACCAGCACCTGCGAACACCACTTTGTGATTATCGACGGCAAAGCCACCGTGGCCTATATTCCAAAAGACAAGGTGATCGGCCTGTCGAAGATCAACCGTATCGTCCAGTTCTTCGCCCAGCGTCCGCAGGTGCAGGAGCGTCTGACGCAGCAGGTGCTGGTGGCGTTGCAGACGCTGCTTGGTACCAACAACGTTGCGGTTTCTATCGATGCGGTGCACTACTGCGTGAAAGCGCGCGGGGTGAAGGATGCCACCAGCGCAACCACCACCACTTCGCTGGGCGGTCTGTTTAAGTCGAGCCAGAATACCCGCCAGGAATTCCTGCGCGCGGTACGCCATATTTAAATCTCAGGGCGAGGCTGTTGGCTATGCGCCTGCGAGGGTGAGAAAGCCCGATCGTAAAGACGCAAACAGGAGATCGCGGCTCGCGAACAGGCGCCTTATTTGAGGCGCTTTTGTTATCGGGCCACGGCTCCGCGTTGTGCAAGAACGCTTCCGACGTTTGTTCCTGACGCGGGGCGTTTGCTCTTCGGTCTGCGCCATCCCCCAGCAGGCTTTAAGCCGCCTCTGTTTCTCACCTCAACAGGGACCGATATGCAACGTTATCATGCGCTGGATTTTATTCGCGGTTGCGCCATCCTCGGCATTTTGTTGCTTAATATCGTCGGCTTCGCTTTACCTTCCGCCGCTTATCTGAATCCTGCCTGGCACGGCGAGCCGGCTACCGACGAGGTCTGGACCTGGGCGGTGCTTGATACCCTGGCGCAGCTGAAATTCCTTACCCTGTTCGCGCTGTTGTTCGGCGCGGGCCTGCAGCTCCAGCTGCCGCGCGGCGGCCGCTGGCTGTCGGCGCGCCTGACGCTGCTGGCGATTATCGGCCTGTTCCACGCCATTGTGATGTGGGAAGGGGATATCCTGCTTGATTACGCCATTATCGGGCTGATCGTCTGGCGTATGCTGCGCGACGTGCCCTCAACGCGCAGCCTGTTTCATACCGGCGCGCTGCTTTATCTGGTGGGCTGCGGCGTGCTGCTTATTTTCGGTTCCATCTCCGCTCCCGAACCGAGCAGTTCATGGCTGCCAGGCGCGGCCGATCTGGAGTATGAACGCTTCTGGAAGCTGGCCGGCGGCTGGGAAGCTGTGCATAACCGTCTCGATCATCTCTCTTCCAGCCTGATGGCGCTGGCGGCGCAGTATGGCTGGCAGCTGGCAGGCCTGATGATGATGGGCGCGGCGCTGCTGCGCTGCGGCTGGCTGACCGGCGGCTTCAGCGCGCGGCACTATCGCCGCTGCGCCGCGCTTTTGCTGATAACAGGCTATGCCATTGCCCTGTCCGGCGTGGTGTCGCAGTGGATGCTGCACTGGTCGTTTCGCTGGAGCGGCTTCTATCTGCAGGTGCCGCGCGATCTCGCCAGCCCCTTTATCAGTCTCGGCTATGCCGCGCTTATTCTGGCCTACTGGCCGCGGCTGGCTCGCTGGCGCTTCAGCGCGGCGATCCAGTGCGTCGGCCGTATGGCGCTGAGCAACTACCTGCTGCAGACGCTGATCTGCACCACGCTGTTTTATCGCTTTGACCTCTTTATGCGCTTCGACCGCCTGCAGCTGCTCGCGTTTGTCCCTGCTGTCTGGCTCGTCAATATCCTCTTCTCGGTGATCTGGCTGCGCTTTTTCCCACAGGGGCCGCTTGAATGGCTCTGGCGGCGGCTGACGCGTCTGGCGGCAGGCAAAACACCGCATCGTCCCTCATTCAGATAATGATGTTCATCACAAAGGTTACATAATTGTATGTAACCGTTTTCATCAGTGTGACGTAATTCACGCTGCTGTTTAGCCGCGCCTGACAGAATAGCGCCGGGTTTACTTCCTGGCGTGATGCCTTTTTTTCCTCTGTGGAACAGCTGCATGATAACGATTCGTGATGTTGCCCGTCTGGCTGGCGTGTCGGTGGCGACCGTCTCACGCGTGTTGAATAACAGC
The DNA here is from genome assembly GCF_002431095.1 of Pantoea sp. UBA5923. NCBI lineage: Bacteria > Pseudomonadati > Pseudomonadota > Gammaproteobacteria > Enterobacterales > Erwiniaceae > Pantoea > Pantoea sp. UBA5923. The sequence goes on from NZ_DJDN01000044.1 coordinate 78,603, forward strand.
AGCGCCGTCACTGCCGACACGCGCGATGCGGTGCTGCAGGCCGTGGAGTCGCTGGGCTATCGCCCCAATGCCAACGCGCAGGCGCTGGCGACGCAGGTGAGCGATACCATCGGCGTGGTGGTAATGGACGTCTCCGATCCCTTCTTCGGCGCGCTGGTTAAAGCGGTGGATACCGTGGCACAGCGTCTGCACAAACATGTGTTGATCAGCAACTCCTGGCATCAGGAAGATAAAGAGCGCCATGCGATTGAGGTGCTGATCCGTCAGCGCTGCAATGCGCTGGTGGTGCACGCGAAAACGCTTTCAGACGAAGAGCTGGCCTCTTTTATGCAGCAGGTGCCGGGCATGGTGATGGTAAACCGCATCGTGCCGGGCTTCGCCCATCGCTGCGTCAGCCTGGATAACGTGGCTGGCGCGCTGATGGCGACAAGAATGCTGCTGCAGCAGGGACATAGCCGCGTCGGCTATCTCTGCTCCAGCCATCCGATCGAAGATGTACAGCAGCGCCGTGAAGGCTGGGAGCAGGCGCTGGTGGAGCAGGGCATCCGTCCGCAGGAGAGCTGGATCGCCAGCGCCGAACCCGATATGCAGGGCGGTGAAGCGGCGATGGTAGAGCTGCTGGGGCGCAACGTGCATCTCAGCGCGATTTTTGCCTACAACGACGGCATGGCGGCCGGCGCGCTTACCGCGCTGAAAGATAACGGCATTCAGGTGCCGCAGCACTTCTCCATTATCGGTTTCGATGATATTCCCATGTCGCGTTACACCGATCCTCAACTGACCACGGTGCGCTATCCCATTGTTTCAATGGCAAAACTGGCGACAGAGCTGGCGCTGAGCGGCGCGGCGGGCCAGCTGGACGCCAGCGCGCAGTATGTCTTTATGCCGACGCTGGTGCGTCGTCATTCTGTGGCTCAGCGACAAAATGTGGAGTCTGTCACTAATTCAGGCGATAGCCTGATGTAACCGTTTTCAATCTGTGATTGTATTCACAGTTAATTAACATGCCGCTCACTATGATGGCTGCGTCTTACCGGACTGAAACATTATGTAACGCCGCCATAACCGCAGCTGGCGTGGTTTCAGCAACCCGTTGAAAAGGTTCATCACATCTTCAGGATGCGTTGTCGCACAAGGAAGTCAGGTTTCTGGACGGCGATTCAGCGGGGTAGCGGGATACCACTCGCCTCTTTTTGACTCGCCGAATCTTATTTTACCGAAAGCTCTTACGCGTTTGACGCGTCTGAGCCAGTACTACCCTGCAAAAAACCGGAGATACCATGAATAAGAAGGTTTTCACGCTTACAGCTTTGGTTGCCAGCATGATGTTCGGCGCAACGGCACACGCAGCGGACACGCGTATCGGCGTGACCATCTATAAATATGACGACAACTTTATGTCGATGGTACGCAAGGACATCGAGAAAGAAGCCAAAAACCTCGGCGGCGTGCAGCTGCTGATGAATGACTCGCAGAACGACCAGTCCAAGCAGAATGACCAGATCGACGTGCTGATGGCGAAAGGCGTGAAGGCGCTGGCAATTAACCTGGTGGATCCGGCTGCGGCAGCCGTGGTGATCGATAAAGCGCGCAGCAATGACGTGCCGGTGGTGTTCTTCAACAAAGAGCCGAACGCGAAAGTGCTGGCCAGCTACGACAAAGCTTACTATGTCGGCACCGACTCTAAAGAGTCCGGCATTATTCAGGGCCAGCTGATTGAGAAACACTGGAAAGCCTCGCCGAACTGGGACCTGAACAAAGATGGTCAGATTCAGTTCGTGCTGCTGAAAGGCGAGCCGGGCCACCCGGATGCCGAAGCGCGCACCAAGTATGTCATCGATACCCTGAACAAAGACGGCATCAAAACTCAGCAGCTGGCGATGGATACCGCAATGTGGGATACCGCGCAGGCTAAAGACAAGATGGACGCGTGGCTCTCTGGCCCGAACGCCAACAAAATCGAAGTGGTCATCGCTAACAACGACGCCATGGCGATGGGCGCGGTTGAAGCGCTGAAGGCACATAACAAGACCTCTATTCCTGTGTTCGGCGTCGATGCGCTGCCAGAAGCGCTGGCGCTGGTAAAATCGGGCGCGCTGGCGGGCACCGTCCTGAACGATGCTGAAAACCAGGCGAAAGCAACGCTGGATATGGCGAAAAACCTGGCGGACGGCAAAGCCGCGACCGAAGGCACCAGCTATAAAATTACCGACAAAATCGTCCGCGTACCTTACGTTCCGGTCGATAAAGAGAATCTGTCTCAGTTCCAGAAGTAATCCTGTCCGGGCGCGGCTGAGCCGCGTCCTGTTTTCACTTGACCAACGCTTTTTTTAGCCAGGTAAATTATGGCCAGTGATAATCCGACCGCGCAGCGTGAATATCTGCTGGAAATGACGAATGTGTCAAAATCATTTCCAGGGGTTAAAGCCTTAGATAATGTGAATTTAAAAGTGCGGCCTCACTCCGTTCATGCATTGATGGGTGAAAACGGCGCCGGTAAATCGACATTATTGAAATGCCTGTTTGGTATTTATAAAAAAGATACGGGGAGCATCCTGTTTCAGGGTGAGGAAATAGATTTTAAAAGTTCAAAAGAGGCGCTGGAAAATGGCGTTTCGATGGTGCACCAGGAGCTGAACCTGGTTTTACAGCGCACCGTCATGGACAATATGTGGCTGGGTCGCTATCCGCAAAAAGGCCCGTTCGTCGATCAGGATAAAATGTATCGCGATACCAAAGCGATTTTCGACGAGCTGGATATTGATATCGATCCGCGTGACAAAGTGGCGACGCTCTCTGTCTCGCAGATGCAGATGATTGAAATCGCCAAGGCGTTCTCCTATGACGCCAAAATCGTCATCATGGACGAGCCGACCTCTTCGCTGACGGAGAAAGAGGTGAACCATCTGTTCACCATTATCCGCAAGCTGAAAGATCGCGGCTGCGGCATTGTCTATATCTCGCACAAGATGGAAGAGATTTTCCAGCTGTGCGACGAAATTACTATTCTGCGTGACGGGCAGTGGATCGCCACCCAGCCGCTAGAAGGGCTGGATATGGATAAGATCATCGCCATGATGGTCGGCCGCTCCCTGAACCAGCGTTTTCCCAACAAAACTAACGTGCCGGGCGAAACCATTCTTGAGGTGCGTAATTTAACGTCGCTGCGTCAGCCGTCGATTCGCGACGTTTCGTTCGATCTGCGTAAAGGGGAGATTCTGGGCATTGCCGGGCTGGTGGGCGCCAAGCGTACCGATATCGTCGAAACCCTGTTTGGTATTCGCGAGAAAGTTAGCGGCACTATTAAGCTCCACGGCAAAGCGATTAATAATCACAGCGCCAACGAAGCTATTAATCATGGGTTTGCGCTGGTGACGGAGGAGCGTCGCTCTACCGGTATTTATGCCTATCTGGATATCGGGTTTAACTCGTTAATCTCGAATATTAAGAAGTATAAAAACAATATCGGGCTGCTGGACAATAAACGCATGAAGAGCGATACCCAGTGGGTTATCGACGCCATGCGTGTAAAAACGCCGGGGCACCACACGCAAATTGGATCGCTTTCGGGCGGTAACCAGCAAAAGGTTATTATCGGCCGCTGGCTGCTGACCCAGCCTGAAATATTGATGCTTGACGAACCGACGCGCGGTATTGACGTCGGCGCGAAATTCGAAATCTACCAGCTGATTGCCGAGCTGGCGAAGAAAGAGAAGGGCATCATTATTATCTCTTCTGAAATGCCGGAGCTGTTGGGCATTACCGATCGTATTCTGGTGATGAGCAACGGTCAGGTAGCGGGCATTGTAGATACCAAGACAACCACGCAGAACGAAATATTGCGTTTAGCGTCATTACACCTTTAATGAAGCAAGGGCTGTTAACATGAAAGCGACTACTAAAAAGAATGCGCTAACCTGGCTGAAAGAGGGCGGCATTTATGTCGTTCTGCTGGTTTTACTGGCTATTATTATTTTCCAGGATCCGACATTTTTAAGCCTGATGAACCTGAGTAATATCCTCACCCAGTCTTCGGTGCGTATTATTATCGCGCTGGGCGTGGCGGGGCTGATCGTTACGCAGGGTACCGACCTCTCGGCCGGTCGTCAGGTGGGGCTGGCGGCAGTAGTGGCGGCAACGCTGCTGCAGTCGATGGAAAACGCCAATAAGGTCTTCCCGACGCTGGAAACCGTACCGATTCCGCTGGTTATTCTGGTGGTGTGCGTTATTGGTGGACTGATCGGCCTGCTGAACGGCGTTATTATCGCCTATCTCAAGGTGACCCCGTTTATTACCACACTCGGCACCATGATTATCGTGTACGGCATCAACTCGCTCTATTACGATTTTGTTGGCGCGTCGCCGATTGCCGGGTTTGATACGGGCTTCTCAAAGTTCACGCAGGGCTTCTTCCGCTTTGGCGACTTTAAGCTCTCCTATATTACTTTCTACGCCATTATCGCTATCGTTTTCGTCTGGATCCTGTGGAATAAAACCCGCTTTGGCAAAAACATTTTTGCTATCGGCGGCAACCCGGAAGCGGCGAAGGTTTCCGGCGTTAACGTGAACTTTAACCTGATCCTTATCTATGCGCTTTCCGGCGTGTTTTACGCCTTCGGCGGGATGCTGGAAGCGGGCCGTATCGGCAGCGCCACCAACAACCTCGGCTTTATGTATGAGCTGGACGCTATCGCGGCGTGCGTGGTGGGCGGCGTCTCCTTTGCGGGCGGCGTGGGTACGGTAGCGGGCGTGGTGACCGGCGTGATCATCTTTACCGTGATCAACTACGGTCTGACCTATATCGGCGTGAACCCTTACTGGCAGTACATTATTAAGGGCGGCATCATTATCTTCGCCGTGGCGCTGGACTCGCTGAAGTACTCGCGTAAGAAGTAATAAGGGCAGCGCTCAGGCTTCTTGCAAACGGCCTGGGCGTCAAAGCGCGGGTGGCATGGATCGAAGAGCAAAGCGTCCCGCGACAGGGATGTCGCGGGCCGAGCGAGCATGGATGCCTTGAGCGACTTTGCGATCGAGCCATGCCATCCGCGCGAGTACAATTCTGTTTTTCATGAGCGGCCCGAGGGCCGCTCTTTCTATTTTTGCGCTTTCTGCTCGCTTTCCAGCAGCTGCTCCGGCGTCACCGCCGGATAGCTCTGCGCATCTTCCGGCACCTCATGCACCGCCGGTATCGGCACCAGCGGGCCAAGGAAGCGCGGCTCGCGCTTCATGACATAGAGATCGGCCAGCGCGCCGAGACGCGCGCCCACCTCGCGGAAACGGACGCTGAGCATATTTTTCGGTGAGGGCACCGCATAGCACTGCGCCTGAATCCCCATATGCAGGGCAATAAACAGGGCGCGCTCGCAGTGGAAACGCTGGGTGATAATAATAAAGTCGTTGGTGTCGAACACCTTGCGCGTGCGCACGATGGAGTCAAGCGTACGGAAACCGGCATAGTCCAGCACGATATCCTGCGGATCGACGCCCGCTTTGATCAGATCGCGGCGCATGGTCATGGGTTCGTTATAGCTACTCATGGCGTTGTCGCCGCTGAGCAGCAGATAGTTAACCTTGCCGCTGTTGTAGGCGTTCAGCGCGCCCTGAATGCGATAAAGGTAATACTGGTTATAGACGCCGGTGCGGTAATACTTCGCGGTGCCTAGTACCACGCCAACCTGACGATGCGGCAGCGAGGCGACGTCTTCGTAAATATAGGGGGCAGTTTTCCAGCTGATCCAGCGATCCAGGCCGAGCGCGGTCGCCACCACCAGTAAGATGATGAACAGAAGACCAATAAAAACGCGTTTCAACATACGCGTGGGCGCTCGAGGTCAGGAAAATTCGGTGCATCAAGGCTACTTGAGGACCTGCCACGAAGCAAGTTACCGCCGGCTGGCTGATGGATTTTTGCGCGACTGCCGGGCCTGAGACGGCCCGGCGTTGGTCTGTCAGATAGAGGTACGACGATAGTGGCGATACTGCGGCAGCCAGAAGTTATTAGCCACCGCCTGCGACAGCACATCTTCCGACGTGACTACCGCGACGCCAGCCAGCTGCGCGGCTTTGCCGACTTCCATGGCGATAATTTTCGATACGCCCTGAATATCTTTAATCTCCGGCAGCACCGGCCCTTCGCCTTCGTTCACCAGCGGCGAACAGTCGGCCAGCGCGCGGCTTGCCGTCATCAGCATTGAGTCGGTAACGCGCGTCGCGCCTGAGGCGATAACGCCCAGGCCGATGCCAGGGAAGATATAGGAGTTGTTACACTGCGCGATCGGATAGGTTTTGCCTTTCCAGCTCACCGGCGAGAAGGGGCTGCCGGTCGCTACCAGCGCCGCGCCGTCTGTCCAGGCGATAATGTCCGCTGGCGTCGCTTCCACGCGTGACGTCGGGTTGGAGAGCGGCATCACGATGGGGCGCGCGCAGTGTTTGTGCATCTCGCGGATGATCTCTTCGGTAAACAGCCCCGGCTGGCCGGAAACGCCGATGAGAATATCGGGACGGGCGTTGCGCACCACGTCAAGCAGCGAGATTGAATCGCTTGAGGTGTCCCACTCCTTCAGGTTTTCACTCTTCTGCACCAGCTTGCTCTGGAAGTCGAGCAGGTTTGGCAGTTTGTCGGTCAGCAGGCCGAAGCGATCGACCATCAGCACGCGGGCGCGCGCCTCTTCGTCGCTTAATCCTTCAGATTTCATCTGGGCGATAATCTGCTCGGCGATGCCGCAACCGGCGGAACCCGCACCAAGGAAGACCACTTTCTGCTCGCACAGGCGGCTGCCCGCGGCGCGGCTGGCAGCGATCAGCGTGCCGACGGTCACGGCAGCGGTGCCCTGAATATCGTCATTGAAGCAGCAGATTTCATCGCGGTAGCGCTGCAGCAGCGGCATGGCGTTTTTCTGCGCAAAGTCTTCAAACTGCAGCAGCACGTTCGGCCAGCGGCGTTTAACCGCCTGGATAAAGTCATTAACGAACGCGTCATACTCTTCGCCGGTAATGCGCGGATGACGCCAGCCCATATAGAGCGGATCGTTAAGCAACTGCTGGTTGTTGGTACCGGCGTCCAGCACCACCGGCAGCGTATAGGCGGGTGAAATGCCGCCGCAGGCGGTATAGAGCGACAGCTTGCCGATAGGAATGCCCATGCCGCCGATGCCCAAATCGCCGAGGCCAAGAATGCGCTCGCCGTCGGTTACTACAATCACCTTCACGTTCTGCTTGGTGGCGTTTTGCAGCATATCTTCGATATGGGCGCGGTTCGGATAAGAGATAAAGACGCCGCGCGCGCGGCGGTAGATCTCGGAAAAGTGTTCGCAGGCCGCGCCGACGGTTGGGGTATAGATAATCGGCATCATCTCTTCGAGATGATTGTCGAGCAGGCGATAGAAAAGGGTTTCGTTGGTGTCCTGAATATTGCGCAGGTAGACGTGCTTATCGTTATTGTTTTTGAAATCCTGGAACTGACGCCAGGCGCGCTCAGCCTGCTCTTCGATACTCTCGACCGCTTCAGGCAGCAGGCCGTTGAGGTTAAATTCGTTGCGCTCTTCCAGCGAGAAGGCGCTGCCTTTATTCAGCAGGGGAAATTCCAGCAGGATCGGGCCAGCGTAGGGGATGTACAGCGGACGCTTACTTTCGTACTCATGTTCCATGAATTGATGCTCCGGTTGCGATGTTGTCTGGCAAAGCTCAGACGCCAGTCTTCTTTTTTTGTACTGCTGGCGCACGATCCTATGAAATTTCTCGCCGATGTACAGCTTTTGTAAATAAAAGATATTGCAATTGTTGAAAAGCGTGTTGCGCGCCTCAGCCTTTGCGCAGCGTGACGCGTGCGAGCCGGGTGCAGCCCAGCGCGGCCAGGGTCGCCTGAGTGGCAGCGAACTGGTTCAGCGTGGCGTTTTCCACTTCAGCCAGCGCTGCCGCCTCGATATTTTCGCAGGCTTCGCCCTGCATATTCAGCAGGATCAGCGCGGCCTGTAGCGGCGGCAGGCTCGGGTTATAGGCGGCATTCTCGGCGTAGCGTCCGGTGGCTATCGCGCCGCCCGAGGTGCGCAGCGCAATGCCGCTGTGGGAGCCACTGTAGGGCGCATGGCTCTGGTTAGCAGCCGCGATTGCCGCCTGCGCCAGCCTATCGCCTTCCGCCAGATAGCCGTGGTCCACCTTATCCAGCAGCAGCGTGCTGATATTCAGGTCGCGCGGGCCGAAGGCGTCCGGCAGATAGTCGCCCAGCGTGCTGACGGGGCGGCCAGGCAGGCTGATGCGCAGATCGGTGCCGCTGTTGAGTTCGTTCATAAACTGGCGACAGTGGCCACACGGTGTGTAGTTGACGGTAACAGCTTCCAGACGGCGCTCGCCGCGCAGCCAGGCGTGCGCAATCGCGCTCTGCTCGGCATGTACCGTTTGCTGTAGCGCCACGCCCGTAAACTCCATGTTGGCACCGAAGTACCAGTGGCCGCTGACGCCGCGTGCCACGGCGCCCACGTTGAAGCGCGAGAGCGGCACGACGGCGCAGGCTGCCGCCAGCGGCAGCAGCGCCAGAGCAAGCGCATCGGCGTCCAGCTGTGTCTGCTGCATCAGCGATGCGACCTGCTCCGGCGTCAGCACCGCCTGAAACTGCGCGTCGTCAAGAACCGGACGCAGCGCGCTTTGCAGAGCAGCGGGCAGCGCGTCGAAGGCGGAGGTGAAACGTGGATGCATGATTGCCTCGTCAAAATCAGGCGGCCCATTGCCGCCTGAAGGGTTATATGTGATCTGTATCGCTCTGACAATGCAACAGATTTGCATCGTTTCAACTTTGCGAGATCAATCGCAAAGTTTTTAGCCAAACGCGTGCAGCAGCAGCGGGAATATAAAGGGTGCCAGCAGCGAGGTAATGATGCCGCACAGAACCAGTGCCAGCGAGCTGAACGCGCCCTCCTGGTAATCTACCTCCGCCGCGCGCGCCGTACCGAGCGCGTGAGACGCATTGCCGATCGCCAGTCCGCGCGCCGCGCGGGTTTTTATCCCCAGCAGGTTGAGCACCATATGGCCGAATACCGCGCCGAGCACCCCGGCAATCAGCACGCAGATGGCACTGATGGCGGGAATGCCGTGCAGCGAGGCGGAGACCGCCATCGCAATGGGCGTGGTAACGGATTTAGGCAGAATAGTGGCGGCGATTTCCGGCGTCGCGCCCATCCACAGCGCGATAGCGGTGCCCGAAACCATAGCGGTCAGGCTGCCGATAAAGCAGACGCCGATAAGCGACTTCCAGCGCGCGCGGATTTGATGCATCTGCTCGTAGAGCGGCAGCGCCAGCGCAACGACCGCCGGCTGCAGCAGCTGGTTAAGGATCTGGCTGCCGGCAAAATAGCGCGTATAGGGGATTTGCAAAAGCAGCAGCAGCGGAATGATGATTGCCATCGCTACCAGCAGCGGATTGAGTAACGAAATTTTCAGCTTTGCCGCCAGGCGGCGCGCCAGCATAAAGGCGCCGACGCTGAGCGGCAGCGACCACCAGATGTCACTCACCGGGTTTCTCCTGCACGCTTCGCGTATGAATTTTATGGGCGCTCCAGCCGACAATGGTCAGAACTAGAAAGGTGCTGACCACGATAGAGACCACAATCGGCCCGAACTGAGCGCTCAGCACGTCGGTGTAGTTCATGATGCCGACGCTTATAGGCACAAACAGCAGCGCCATATAGCGGATCAGCAAATGGCAGCCTGGCTTAACCCAGTCCACGGGGAGGATTTGCGTCGCCAGCAGGGCGAACAGCGTCAGCATACCGAGGATACTGCCGGGAATAGTGATCGGCAGCAGTATGGCGATAGCGTTACCCGCATAGAGACAGAGATAGATGATGACGAAGGCGCGTACGTAGCGCCAGCACAGAGACAGCACGGTGGGCATAGCAGGCTCCTGTTTTCACGGCACAACATAATACGGGACACAGTATGAAAAAGGGCGACATGGTTGTCGCCCTTATCCAGCCTGTACCCCTTACTTAACCGGCATACCCGGCTGCGCGCCGCTGTCTACAGAGAGCACAAACAGATCTTTCCCGCCCGGACCGGCTGACAGCACCATGCCTTCCGAAACGCCGAAGCGCATTTTACGCGGCGCAAGGTTGGCGACGATAATCGTCATCTTGCCGATCAAGACCGAAGGATCGGGATAGGCGGCGCGAATGCCGGAGAAAATCTGACGCTTCTCGCCGCCCAGATCGAGCTGCAGACGCAGCAGCTTATCGGAGCCTTCCACCAGTTCGGCGTTTTCAATCAGCGCCACGCGCATATCGACTTTCGCGAAGTCGTCAATAGTAATGGTGTCGCCAATCGGCGCATCCGCCAGCGGGCCAGCGGCCGGTTTGCTGGCCGCTGCGGCATCCTCTTTCGACGCTTCAATCAGCGCGTTAACTTTGGTCATTTCGATACGTCCATAAAGTGCTTTAAACGGCGCTACCTGATGGCTGAGCAGCGGCTGCGGGATAGCGTCCCAGCTTAATTCGCTGTTGAGGAACGCTTCGGCGCGCTCGCTCAGGCTCGGCAGCACCGGCTTCAGCCAGGTCATCAGCACGCGGAACAGGTTGATGCCCATAGAGCAGATCGCCTGCAGATCGGCGTCGCGACCCTCTTCTTTCGCTACCACCCAGGGTGCCTGTTCGTCTACGTAGCGGTTCGCCAGATCGGCCAGCGCCATAATTTCGCGAATGGCGCGGCTGAACTCGCGGCTCGCCCAGGCTTCGCCAATCTTTTCAGAGGCGTCAACAAAGGTCTGGTAGAGCGCCGGATCCGCCAGTTCGGCCGACAGCTGGCCGTCAAAGCGTTTGGTCAGGAAGCCAGCGTTGCGCGACGCCAGGTTGACTACCTTGTTAACGATGTCGGCATTTACGCGCTGTACGAAATCTTCCAGGTTAAGGTCGATATCGTCGATGCGCGAAGAGAGCTTGGCGGCATAGTAGTAGCGCAGGCTGTCGGCATCCAGGTGCTGCAGCCAGGTGCTGGCCTTGATAAAGGTGCCGCGCGATTTAGACATCTTGGCGCCGTTTACCGTTACATAGCCATGCACGAACAGGTTGTTGGGCTTGCGGAAATCGCTGCCTTCCAGCATCGCCGGCCAGAACAGGCTGTGGAAGTAGACGATATCTTTGCCGATAAAGTGATAAAGCTCAGTGGTGGAGTCTTTCTTCCAGAACTCGTCGAAATCGATATCGCCGCGTTTGTCGCACAGGTTTTTAAACGCACCCATATAGCCGATTGGCGCATCCAGCCAGACGTAAAAATATTTGCCCGGCGCGTCCGGGATCTCAAAGCCGAAGTAGGGCGCGTCGCGTGAGATATCCCACTGCTGCAGGCCGGACTCAAACCACTCCTGCATTTTGTTCGCGACCTGCTCCTGCAGCGCGCCGGAGCGCGTCCAGGCCTGCAGCATGGCGCTGAATGAAGGCAGATCGAAGAAGAAATGCTCCGAGTCGCGCATTTCCGGCGTCGCGCCGGAGACTACTGATTTCGGCTCGATCAGCTCGGTCGGGCTATAGGTCGCGCCGCACACTTCGCAGTTGTCGCCATACTGATCCGGCGATTTACATTTCGGGCAGGTGCCCTTGACGAAACGGTCCGGCAGGAACATGCCTTTTTCCGGATCGTACAGCTGAGAGATGGTGCGGTTTTTAATAAAACCGTTCTCTTTCAGGCGGGTGTAAATCAGCTCGGACAGCACGCGGTTCTCATCGCTGTGCGTTGAGTGATAGTTGTCGTAGCTGATGTTGAAACCGGCGAAATCGACCTGATGTTCCTGACTCATTTCGGCGATCATCTGCTCCGGCGAGATGCCTAACTGCTGCGCTTTCAGCATGATCGGCGTACCGTGTGCGTCGTCAGCGCAGATGAAATAGACCTGATTGCCACGCATTCGCTGGTAACGCACCCAAATGTCTGCCTGGATATGCTCGAGCATGTGGCCGAGATGGATCGATCCGTTCGCGTACGGCAGGGCGCACGTTACCATTATTTTTTTAGCGACTTGAGTCATAGTTTGCGTAGCTTTCTGTTGATTGAAAAAACGGGCTTAGATGGTAACTCATGCCCTGGCGGGCGTAAACACAAGGGCGGCCTGGCGTCGACGGTGCCGACATCTGATATGATTGTTGTGTTACCGCTGAACCCAGCGACAGAAAAAATAACAAGGAGTGGGGATGACAGCACAATCCCGGACATCACATTCACCTGAAGCCCTGCGCGCCGTGGTTATGGGCGTGTTAAGCGGCTTCCGGCATCCAACCCTCGATCACAATCTCACCACGCTGAAAGCGCTGCATCATGTGGCGCTGCTGGACGGCAAGCTGCATATCGAACTCGTTATGCCGTTCGCCTGGGCGAGCGCCTTTGAGGAGCTGAAAGCGCAGGCCAGCGCCGAGCTGCTGCGCCTGACCGGCGCGCAGGCGATCGACTGGCGGCTGCGCCACGATATCGCCACGCTGAAGCGCGTCAAAGGCCAGCCCGGCGTTAACGGCGTGAAGAACATTATTGCCGTCAGCTCCGGCAAGGGCGGCGTCGGCAAATCGAGCACTGCCGTCAATATGGCGCTGGCGCTGGCGGCGGAAGGGGCGCGCGTCGGCATTCTCGATGCAGATATCTACGGCCCGTCAGTGCCGAATATGCTGGGCACCGAGCACGAGCGTCCTACCTCGCCAGACGGCACCCATATGGCGCCGATTATGGCTCACGGTCTCGCCACTAACTCTATCGGCTATCTGGTGACGGACGATAACGCGATGGTGTGGCGCGGCCCGATGGCGAGTAAGGCACTGATGCAGCTGCTCAATGAGACGCTGTGGCCGGACCTCGACTATCTGGTGCTTGATATGCCGCCGGGCACCGGCGACATTCAGCTGACGCTGGCGCAAAACGTGCCGGTGACGGGTGCCATCGTCGTCACCACGCCGCAGGATATTGCGCTGATCGACGCGCGCAAAGGCATGGTGATGTTTGAGAAGGTAAACGTGCCGGTGCTGGGCGTCGTAGAGAATATGAGCCTGCATATCTGCAGCCACTGCGGCTTCCATGAGCCCATTTTCGGCACGGGCGGCGCGGAAAAGCTGGTGGCGGATTATCAGACGCAGCTGCTGGCGCAGCTGCCGCTGCATATTAACCTGCGCGAAGATCTCGATGACGGCGAACCGACGGTGATCCGTCGTCCGGAGAGCGAGTTTACCGCGCTCTATCGCCAGCTGGCGGGCCGCGTCGCGTCGCGGCTCTACTGGCAGGGCGAAGTGATCCCCGGCGATATCGCCTTCCGCGCGCTGTAGGCCAGCGTACCGCTGGCGTCGCGTCAGGACGCCAGCGGAAAGTGCATCAGCACATATTTTCCCTGTTCGCTCTCGCCTTGCGCGATCATCTTCCAGCCGTGTTTAAGGTAGAACGCCTGCGCCGCCTTGTTCATCAGCAGACACTTCAGCGCGCCGGTGCTGGTAAAGCGCGCCTGCACTTTCTCCAGCAGCGCGGCGCCGACGCCGCGGCCCTGATAAGCGGGATCGACATACAGGCTATGGAGAAAATTATCATTCTCCAGCACGCCGGCGAAACCGACGCGATGACCCTCAAGCTCGGCGACCCAGACGGTCTCTCCCAGGATCACGCTGTCAAAATCTTCCAGCTGCCAGTGGCTGTCGTCGAGCCAGCGCCAGTTATGACGGCGCGCGGCCAGAAACAGGGTTCTCAGAAACGGACGATCGGCTTCGGTATAAGAACGGATCAGCACAGATAAACTCCCTTAACGCCTTTTCTACAAAATTAGCAGTTCTGCCGTGAAAAGATAAACGACGTTAAATCAATGTGCTTTGCGTGTAGAATGCCGGGGCGGCGTCAATAGCGGTGCGGCTTGCCGCGTTTGATAGCTTTCGTTTATCTGATTGATAACGACTGCATATTAGAAGTTGGCCCGAAAATTTTGTAACGTACATCACATCTTTTAGCGGAGGACTTCAGATGTCTATCATCAATACCAAAATTAAACCGTTCAAAAACACGGCGTTTAAAAACGGCGAATTCATCGACGTAACTGAGAAAGACGTTGAAGGTAAATGGAGTGTATTCTTCTTTTATCCAGCTGACTTCACCTTCGTTTGCCCGACTGAACTGGGTGATGTGGCTGACCACTACGAAGAATTCCAGAAACTGGGCGTAGATATCTACTCTGTTTCTACCGACACCCACTTTACCCACAAAGCCTGGCACGGTTCTTCTGAAACCATCGCGAAAATCCAGTATGCCATGATCGGCGACCCGACTGGCGCGCTGACCCGCAACTTCGAAATCATGCGCGAAGCTGAAGGTCTGGCTGACCGCGGTACTTTCATCGTTGACCCGGAAGGTATCATCCAGGCGATCGAAATCACTGCTGAAGGTATCGGCCGCGACGCGTCTGACCTGCTGCGTAAAGTGAAAGCTGCTCAGTATGTCGCTTCTCACCCAGGCGAAGTTTGCCCGGCTAAATGGAAAGAAGGCGACGCAACTCTGGCTCCGTCTCTGGACCTGGTTGGCAAAATCTAATTTCTGTACCGGTTTTTCGATCTTCTCTATCGGGTGCTACGGCACCCGATTTCTTCTGACAGGAACTCACTATGCTCGACACCAACTTAAAAACCCAGCTCAAGGCCTACCTTGAGAAATTAACCAGGCCTGTTGAGTTGATCGCCACCCTGGACGATGGCGCCAAATCAGCGGAAATTCGCGATTTGCTGGCGGATATCGCAAGCCTGTCTGAAAAAGTCAGCTTCCGCGAAGAGAACGATCGTCCGGTGCGTAAACCGTCGTTTTTGATCACTAACCCTGGCTCACACAGCGGCCCACGCTTTGCTGGTTCGCCGATGGGGCACGAATTTACCTCGCTGGTGCTGGCGCTGCTGCAGACCGGCGGTCATCCGTCGAAAGAGACGCAGAGCCTGCTCGACCAGGTTGCCTCGCTGGATAGCGACCTGCATTTCGAAACTTACTACTCGCTCTCATGCCACAACTGCCCTGACGTAGTACAGGCGCTGAACCTGATGGCGATTATCAATCCGCGCGTCTCGCACACGGCGATTGACGGCGGCATGTTCCAGAATGAAATTACCGAGCGCAACGTAATGGGCGTTCCGGCGGTCTACCTGAACGGCAAAGAGTTCGGTCAGGGCCGCATGAGCCTCGCCGAAATCGTCGGTAAGGTTGATACCAACGCGGAAAAACGCGCAGCGGAAGAGCTGAACAAGCGTGACGCTTATGAAGTGCTGATTGTCGGCAGCGGCCCGGCGGGCGCGGCAGCGGCGATTTACTCAGCGCGTAAAGGCATCCGCACCGGCCTGATGGGCGAGCGTTTCGGCGGCCAGGTGCTCGACACCGTGGATATCGAAAACTACATCTCCGTACAGAAAACCGAAGGCGCTAAGCTGGCTGGTTCGCTGCGCGCTCACGTTGACGACTACGACGTTGATGTGATTGACACCCAGAGCGCGATCAAGCTGATCCCGGCGGCGAAAGAGGGCGGCCTGCACGCGATTGAAACCGCGTCAGGCGCGGTGCTGAAATCACGCAGCATTATCATCGCCACCGGCGCGCGCTGGCGTAACATGGGCGTACCGGGCGAAGAGCAGTATCGTACCAAAGGCGTTACCTACTGCCCGCACTGCGACGGTCCGCTGTTTAAAGGCAAGCGCGTAGCGGTTATCGGCGGCGGCAACTCCGGCGTTGAAGCGGCTATCGACCTGGCAGGTATCGTCGAGCACGTTACGCTGCTGGAGTTTGCTGGCGAAATGCGCGCCGACCAGGTGCTGCAAAACAAACTGCGCAGCCTGAAAAACGTTGACGTGATCCTTAACGCGCAGACCACGGAAGTGAAAGGCGACGGCAGCAAAGTGACCGGTCTTGCCTATATCGATCGCAACAGCCAGACGTCGCACGATATCGCGCTGAGCGGCATCTTCGTGCAGATTGGCCTGCTGCCGAACACCACCTGGCTGGAAGGCGCGGTAGAGCGCAACAAAATGGGCGAGATCCTGATTGATGCTAAATGCGAAACCAGCCTGAAAGGCGTATTCGCGGCGGGCGACTGCACCACGGTGCCCTACAAGCAGATCATTATCGCCAGCGGCGAAGGCGCTAAAGCCTCGCTGAGCGCTTTTGACTACCTGATCCGCACCAAACCGGCTGAATAAGTTTAATTTTTTGCGATAGCCACGCAACGGCCCCGGGATATCTGTCTCGGGGCCTTTTTTTTAATAGCCCGCCATCGACATCAGCATCATCCACACCGGTGTTGTCACCGCCGCAAAGAGGGTAGAAAAGAGCATGCTGGCCGCCGCCGGGCCTGTCAGCACGTTAAACTTCTGCGACATCAGATAGACGTTTACGCCCACCGCCATCGAACCCAACAGAACCACGACCCGGCTTTCCAGCGGCGGAAGGTGCACCAGCCAGGCGATCGCCCAGATGGTCATCGGCTGTAAAATCAGCTTGAACAAACAGATGGTATAGCTTTCACGCAGCCCGTCGCGCACGCGGTAGTGCGCCAGACTCATGCCGAGCGTCACCAGCGACAGCGGCGCGGCAATAGAGCCGAGCATACGCAGCGGTTCGGCAGCGATAGTTGGCAGCGGTTGTTTTAAAAAGCTCCACGCGGTGCCGCTGAGGATACCGATAATGAGCGGATTTTTTGCCACGCTCAGCAGCGTATGACCGATGCCTTTCAGCGAAAAGCTTCCCTGTTTCGCCCACTCCACGGAGAGCGTCAGCAGCGTCCAGAGGATAAGGCTGTTGAACACCAGCACCAGCGCCACCGAAGGCAGCGCCTGCGGGCCGAGCAGCACCGTCGCCACTGGAATACCCAGCATCACGTTGTTGGAGAAGATGCCACCGAGCGCGAAAACCGTACCTGCAACGCCGTCGAGCTTAAACAGACGCGCGCCCACAATACGCCCGAGGATAAAAATCAGCAGGCAGCTGCCGAAAAAGGCCAGCAGCAGCCGCACATCCACCGGCGGGCTTTTATAGAAGTCGCTCATAACGCGGAACAGCATGCAGGGCAGGGCAACGTTAAACACGAAGCGGTTCATGCCTTCGCTGATGGTTATCGGCCATTTGCCGATGCGCGTCAGGGCATAGCCAAGGAAAATCAAAATAAACAGCGGAGCGGAAAGGTAAATCTGATGGGTAAGCGTATCAAGCAAGCTGGGCATGGCACGTCTGTTTTCTGCATCGGGTAACATCAGCCTAACATGACGTTGCCAAAAGCGTCACCTTGCAACAGGCTCTTTAACCCAGCCAGCGTCGCGCCTGCGCATCGCTGATATCACGGTAATAAATGCGATGAATAATTTCGTCGCATCTTCGACAGCGGGCGGAAATAAAAGTAGAAAAATAGGATCTGCCGTTAGGCGCAACGGCGTAAGCGCGAGAAATATGAATGTCCTGCCAGCGGTGACAATGCGGAATAAATGGAAAAAACGTCATTTTGTTTTCCTGAGCCTGGCGGCAATTGAGTGAAAGTTTTTAACGCGATGATAATTATCATTATTATTCACTGTCTCAGGCAGGCGGGGTTTATGCGGCAGACAGGGCAGCCTGGCGAAACCAGAGGCTTCGCTAACCGATCCATGCGCTATATTTTTGGCTCGCTAATATTTAATAAAATATTTTGCTGGCAGCCGCTTAATTTAAAACCCGCAGCATTAAGCCCTTTTTTTCTCCCGGGCTGGTTGATCGAGATCATGCTGAACTACGCTAACTGGTAATACCTCTTTAGAGGTAGCTATATTGCTTTCCCTGGCCGCCTCTCTTATGCTGCTAGCGTACCATTCGACTCGGGGTGCCCTTCTTCGTGAAGGCTGAGAAATACCCGTATTACCTGATCTGGATAATGCCAGCGTAGGGAAGTCAGATGCCTGACCGCATTCGCCTTCTTGTTCGCCGGTTGGGAGTAATAATGATCCACCAACCTCAACGCTTTTCCGACGCGCATTTCGCGCCCGTTCTCGCCCGTTTCGTTCAGCAGCAGCCGCTGGTTCACTGTATGACCAACGACGTGGTGCAGAACTTCACCGCCAACGTATTGCTGGCGCTTCACGCTTCGCCCGCGATGGTGATCGACCCTGATGAGGCCGCGCAGTTTGCCGCGATAGCCGATGCGTTACTGATCAATGTCGGCACGCTGACCTGCGACCGCCGCGATGCGATGCTGGCGGCGGTACAGGCCGCTGAGGCGGCGCAGACGCCCTGGGTGCTCGATCCGGTCGCGGTCGGCGCGCTGCGGCTGCGCACTGAATTCAGCCAGCAGCTTCTTGCGCGGCGGCCTGCCGCGGTGCGCGGCAACGCCTCTGAAATTCTTGCGCTGGCGCAGCAGAGCGCTGGCGGGCGTGGGGTAGATACGCAGCATCAGGCGGAAGCGGCGCTGGAGGCGGCGCGCAGCCTGGCGAAGCGCGCGCAAACGCTGGTGGTCGTCAGCGGCGAGGTCGATTACGTCACAGACGGGGATACGACCTTGAGCGTACCCGGCGGCAGCGCGCTGATGACCCGCGTGGTGGGCACCGGCTGCGCGCTTTCCGCCGTAGTGGCGGCCTTTTGCAGCCTGCCTGGCGAGCGGCTGCACAACGTCGCCAGCGCCTGCCGCGTGATGGCGTGCGCAGGTGAACGCGCCGCTGCGCAGACAGGCGCGCCGGGCAGCTTCGCCACGCTGTTTATTGATGCCTTATGGCAGCTGGCACAGGAGGCGCGCGCATGAAGCGTATCAACGCCCTGACTATTGCCGGAACCGACCCCAGCGGCGGCGCAGGCATACAGGCCGATCTCAAGGCTTTTTCAGCGCTCGGTGCCTATGGAACCAGCGTCATTACCGCGCTGGTGGCGCAGAATACCTGCGGCGTGCAGTCGGTCTATCGTATCGATCCAGACTTTGTGGCGGCGCAGCTCGACTCGGTACTGAGCGACGTACGCATCGATACGGCGAAAATCGGCATGCTCTCGGAAACCGCTATCGTGCAAAAAGTGGCGGAAAAGCTGAAACGAGCCGACATCCCCTTTGTGGTGCTGGATACGGTGATGGTGGCGAAAAGCGGCGATCCCTTACTCTCGCCAGGCGCGATCGCCAGCGTACGCGAGCTGCTGCTGCCGCAGGTGTCGTTAATTACGCCAAATCTGCCGGAAGCGGCAGCGCTGCTTGAGGGCGCGCCAGCGCGCAGCGAAGAGGCGATGCTGGAGCAGGGCAACGCGCTGCTGGAGCTCGGTTGCCAGGCGGTGCTGATGAAGGGAGGTCATCTTGGCGACAGCGAAAGCCCGGACTGGCTGATCACGCGCGAGGGCGCAGAGCGCTTTACCGCGCCGCGCGTCAACACGCGCCATACACACGGCACCGGCTGTTCGCTCTCCGCCGCGCTGGCGGCGCTGCGCCCACGTCATGACAGCTGGGCGCAAACGCTGCGCGAGGCGAAAGCGTGGCTGCAACAGGCGCTGATGCAGGCCGATACGCTGGAAGTAGGCAAAGGCATCGGGCCGGTGCACCATTTTCATCGCTGGTGGTAGGGCAGAACGCCCTGGAATGAGAAATCTTGCTACGGATCCGTCTGAAAAATGGAGTCAGCAATTTGCGTCGTGATGCTGCGACGTTCAGGCTGTGGTGGCTCGCGCCGGTCTGCGCCGGCGCATCACCTCTTTTCTGACAGGAGTTAACATGACGGACATCGTACAGTTACTGGGCCAGGACGCGGATTCTCTTCTTCAGCATCGCTGTCTGGCACTGCCCGCGGAAAACCTCTATTTGCCCGGCCCCGATTATGTCGATCGCGTGATGATCGACAATAACCGTTCGCCTGCGGTGCTGCGTAATATGCAGACGCTATACAATACCGGCCGCCTCGCGGGCACCGGCTATCTGTCAATCCTGCCGGTCGATCAGGGCGTGGAGCATTCGGCGGGCGCCTCCTTTGCCGCCAACCCGCACTATTTCGATCCCAAACATATCGTTGAGCTGGCGATTGAAGCGGGCTGTAACTGCGTGGCGTCAACCTATGGCGTGCTGGCCTCGGTGGCGCGCCGTTACGCGCATCGTATTCCCTTTATGGTGAAGCTGAACCACAACGAAACCCTGAGCTATCCGACGCAGTACGACCAGACGCTCTATGCCAGCGTCGAGCAGGCGTTCAATATGGGGGCGGTCGCCGTCGGCGCCACTATCTATTTTGGTTCTGAACAGTCGCGCCGCCAGATTGAAGAGATCGCCGCCGCTTTCGAACGCGCGCACGAGCTGGGCATGGTCACGGTACTCTGGGCTTACCTGCGCAATAACGATTTCAAAAAAGATGGCGTGGACTATCATGCCAGCGCCGATCTCACCGGACAGGCTAACCATCTGGCGGCGACCATCGGCGCGGATATCGTCAAGCAGAAGCTGGCAGAAAATAACGGCGGCTACAAGGCGGTGAAGTTCGGTCACACCGACGAACGCGTTTACAGCACCCTGACCACAGATAACCCGATTGACCTGGTGCGCTACCAGCTGGCGAACTGCTATATGGGCCGCGCCGGGCTGATTAATTCCGGCGGCGCGTCGGCGGGCGAAACCGATATCGCAGAATCGGTGCGCACCGCGGTCATCAATAAGCGCGCGGGCGGCATGGGGCTAATCCTGGGGCGTAAGGCGTTTAAAAAGTCGCTGAAGGATGGCGTGGCGCTGATCAATGCGGTGCAGGATGTCTATCTCTCTAAAGAGGTCACCATCGCCTGATTAAACCCGGCTTCGCCGACGGCTTAAGGGGTCTGGATAAGATGTTTACGGATCCTGAGGTGAAGAGATGAAAAAGGCCAGCCGGGCGCTGGCCTTCTTTATTATGAGATTACAATGACTCAAACCACTCGCTGTTGCGCTCGGCAATGGGGGTAATGGAGAAAATCATCTCCTGCAGATGACGGCGCATTGCTGCTTCGGCAGCGTCAGCATCGTGATTTTTCAAGGCTGACAAAATCTCCTCATGCTGCTCTATCAGGCTATCCGGCGGCGAGACTTCGCTCAGCGTCAGGAAGCGCACGCGGTCCATCGCCGCTTTGATATTTTCTACCGTCTCCCACGCCAGCGCGCAGTTAATGCTCTCGGCAATCAGCCGGTGAAACTCATCGTCGAGGCTCAGAAACGCCTGGCTGTCCTGACGGCTGGCCGCCATTTTTTGCAGCTGAAGATTGTGCTCCAGCGTCATCAGCGCCGCAGGTTCAATCTCCAGCGCCGCACGCCGCACGACCGAAACCTCTACCGCTTCGCGAATAAACCGGCCATCCGCTACGCGGCGCGCGGAGATTTTCCGCACGAAGGTGCCGCGCTGCGGCAGCACCTGCACCAGACCCGCCTCTGCCAGCTTGATAAAGGCTTCACGCACCGGCTGGCGCGACACGTTAAACCGGGCTGAAACTTCTTTTTCTGACAGCAGTGAACCCGGCTGGATGACGCAGGTCACGATATCCTTCCGCAGATAACGATAGATCTGCTGGTTAACCGGTTCGCTGGTGGTGATGGTATAGGCGATTGACATGCGGCATATCCGTATTACGGCTGGCCGTAGCCAGCCCGTTGGGAAAGTGTCAGTCTAATCAGCGCGCTGCGACTGCGCCAGCGCTTTTGCTACTGAACAATTACAGCGCATGAACAATCTGCGCCACGGTGGCGCGCGCGCCATGCTCGCGCAGCTGCAGCCAGAAGCGCGTCAGCGTGGCGACGACTTCCGCATTCTGCGCCAGATCTTCGCCAAATACCGCTTTCATCCCCAGCAGCGCTTTCACGCGCGCTTCGCCTTCGGCACTGGCCGCCACGCGCTCCGCCAGCTCCGCTTTCAGCGGATCGCGGATCTCGATTGGCGCGCCTTGCTCATCCACGCCGCCGACATAGCGCATCCAGCCCGCTACGCCCAGCAGCAGCAGATCGCAGTTGCTGCCGTTGCGCAGGTGCCAGCGCACGCTGTCGAGCAGGCGCTGCGGCAGCTTCTGCGTGCCGTCGGTTGCGATCTGCCAGGTGCGGTGCTTAATCGCGCGGTTTTCGTAACGCGCGATCAGCGAGTCGGCGTAGGCGGTGAGATCGACGCCCGGCGTGCGCAGCGTCGGCGCCTGCTGATCAAGCATCAGCCTGCGCGCGGCGGTGCGCAGGCTGGTATCGGCCATACAGTCGCTGATGTATTCATAGCCGGAGAGGAAGCCGAGATAAGCCAGAAAGGAGTGGCTGCCGTTAAGCATGCGCAGCTTCATCTCTTCAAAGGGCAGTACGTCTTTAACCAGTTCTGCGCCCGCCTGCTCCCAGGCTGGCCGACCGCTGACGAAATTATCCTCGATGACCCACTGGAAAAAGGGTTCCGCTTCGACCGCGACCGGGTCGCTACAGCCGAGGCGTTCGGCAAGCTGAGCAAAGGCGCTGTCGGTCATCGCCGGAACGATGCGGTCGACCATAGTGGAAGGGAAGGTGACATGCTGCTGAATATAGTCCGCCAGCGCGCCATCCTGCCGCTGCGCCAGCTGCACAATCACATTGCGCGTGACGTGGCCGTTTTCTGGCATATTGTCGCAGGACATCACACTGAACGGCGGCAGTCCCGCGTCGCGGCGTCGGCGGATCGCCGCCAGAATCAGACCCGGCAGCGAACGCGGCGCATCGGGATGGGCCAGATCGTGCAGGATATCGGGATGTTCATGGTTGAGGTCGCCGCTGGCGGGATGATGACAGTAGCCTTTCTCCGTTACCGTCATAGAGACAATCGCCACGTCCGGCTGGCTCATGGCGGCGATGACCGCCTCAATGCCATCGCCTTTGCCGTGTAGCGCTGAGGTGATGACGCCGATGACACGCGTATTCAGCGAGTCGTCAGCCATTTCCGTGAGGGTATACAGGTGATCCTGCTGACGCAGCGCCTGAATCAGCTCGCCGCTGTTGAGGTTGACTTCACAATAGCCCCAGTCGCTGCCCTGTTCCGCCAGTTTGTCGCTGCACAGCGCCTGATGCGCGCGGTGAAAAGCGCCGAAGCCAATATGCACCATGCGGGTTTTCAGTTTGCTGCGATCGTAGCGCGGGCGCTGCACGTCGGCGGGAAGGCGATCAATCTCTAACATAGTCCGTCCTTATGGCAAACGGGGCGTCCTGCGCCCCGTGATTCAGTCATGTAAAACGTTCTGCTTACACCGAAACCGGCTTCTTGCTCGCTTTCGGGCTGCGGATAACGAACAGCACCAGGAAGGCGCCAACGGCGGCGACGCAGCCAGCCAGCACAAAGGCGCTGTCAAACTTGCCGGTATGCTGCACGATAAAGCCGGTGACGATCGGGCCGATGATGCCCGAGAGGCTGCCTACCAGATGGATAAAGCCGCTGATGCTGCCGACGCGGCTCTTGTGCACCACGTCCTGAATAATCGCCCAGTAGATGGCCCCGGTGATATAGAGGAAGAAGATCGATATCGACATCATCATCACCGCAGAGTTGACCTCTTTTACCGTACCCGCCAGCGCCACACAAACGGCGGCGGCGAACAGTGAGACCACCAGCACAATTTTACGGGACAACAGTAACTTGCCGGTAATATTGAAGATCTTGTCTGAGATCCAGCCGCCCAGCGCCAGGCCGACGAAGCCGACAATCCACGGGATCATGGTGGTGATCGACATCGATTTAATATCGAGGCCGTGTGCCTGCACCAGATAGGCCGGGAACCAGCTCAGGAAGAAGAACAGAATATAGTTGTAGCAGAAGAAGGCGAAGGCGGTGACCAGAATAATCGGCTGGCGCAGATAGTAGCCGAAGCCGTGGGACGCCTGCGCCAGATCTGCCTCTTCGCCCGGCTGCTCAGCTTTCAGTTTATCAACCAGCGCGCGCTCTTCATCCGAGACATGCTTGCTCTTTGCCGGGTTGTCTGCTGAAACAAACAGCCAGACCGCCATCCATACCAGACCAATCAGGCAGATAATAACGAAAGCGGGACGCCAGCCGAAGGCGAGCGCAAGGTAGCCGATAATGGGGCCCGCTACCGCGCCGCCCAGCGGCGAACCGGCGCTCAGCAGGCCCATCGCGGTGGCGGCCTGTTTTTTCGGGAACCAGCCGTTAATTGCTTTGTTGGCCGAGGCGCAAATTGGGCCTTCCGCCATGCCGAACAGCACGCGCAGGATCAGCATCGACCAGAAGCCAGTCGCCAGCGCGGTCATGCCGCAGAACAGCGACCACATGCCAACCGCCAGGCCAAGCACGATTTTCGGGCCAAAGCGGTCAGTGGCGACGCCGCCGACGAAGTTGAACAAGGCATAGCCGAAGAAGAAGCTGCCGAAGATCATGCCGAACTGTTCAGCGTTGATCGCCAGATCTTTTTCTACCAGCGGCAGGGTAAGGGAGAGGGCGACACGATCGAGGTAGTTGATCATGTAAACAAGAAACAACAGCAGTACAATTGTCCAGCGCAGATTTTTAAACATAGTGGCTCCAACGCTTTTTTATAGTGATAGTAGGCCGGCAGCGCGCTGCCGGCTGAATCCCCGGTGAGGCAAGGCGGCTACATCTCTAAAACGACCTTACAGCAGGTGCGGGGGTCTTTTTCGAACAGCGTCATCGCGCGTTCGATTTCGTCGAGCGAAAAGTAGTGCGTAACCAGTTTTTCTGGCTGGATCAGCCCCTGTTCCATCCACTCAATGACCTGTGGAAAGCGATGGCTGTTAAGGCGAGAGGTAAACAGCGACAGCTCTTTGCTGGTGAGACTTTGTTGCGTGATGCTACACGGCTCGCCGGAGAAGCCGAGCAGTCCGATACGCGCGGCGGGCGAGGCGATCGCCGCTGCTTCTGCCAGAATCGACGGATGGCAGGCGGCATCAATAATCAGCGTCGGCTGCACCCCTTCCAGCTGCGCCGCCAGCGCCACTTCGGCGTTGTTGAAGACACGATCCGCGCCGCTGGCCTGCGCCAGCTCAAGACGCTCCGGCAGACGATCCACCAC
Organism: Pantoea sp. UBA5923; assembly: GCF_002431095.1. Lineage (NCBI taxonomy): Bacteria > Pseudomonadati > Pseudomonadota > Gammaproteobacteria > Enterobacterales > Erwiniaceae > Pantoea > Pantoea sp. UBA5923. Next base: position 103,548 of record NZ_DJDN01000044.1, read on the forward strand.
CAGCACCTGCGCTACCTTATAGACGCCTTTCAGCACCTGAATCGCCGTCAGGCCCATCGGGCCAGCGCCGTAAATCAGCGCCACATCCTGCGGCTGCGGCTTAAGGAACGCGGTAATATTGGCCGCGATAGTGAAAGGTTCCACCATACTGGCGAGCCTGTCAGGGATGGTCGTCGGCAGGGTATAGGCGTTGCTGGCGGGCGCGACGCTATACTCGCTGAAGCCGCCGTCGCGATGTACGCCGATCACGCTCAGCGTGGTGCAAACGTTAGGGCGGCCTACCGAGCAGGGATAGCAGTGGCCGCAGCTGACGACGGGATCGACCGCCACGCGTTCGCCGATGCGGCTGGCGTCAACACCGTCGCCGACGGCGTCAATCACGCCGAAAAATTCATGGCCGATGACGCGCGGATATTTAGCGAAAGGGTTATGCCCATGCCAGATATGCACGTCGGAGCCGCAGATGCTGGCGTATTTCACCTTTACGCGTACTTCGCCCGCAGCGGGTGCAGGTAACGGACGCTCCGCCAGAACCAGCGTGCCGGGTTGTTCTATAACAACGCTTTTCATGATGCGCTCCTTACCAGTTCCACAGTGTGCCGTCTTCCAGACGGGCCACCGGCAGATAAGCGGGTTCATAGGGATATTTCGCCGCCAGCTTTTCATTAAATTCGATACCCAGCCCCGGCTTGTCGCCCGGATGCATAAAGCCATCTTCGAAGCGCCAGTTAGCGTCAAACAGCTCCATCATCTGCTCGGAGAAGCCCATATACTCCTGCACGCCGAAGTTCGGCACCCACAGGTCAAAGTGGAGCGCCGCCGCCATGCAGACCGGCGAGAGATCCGAGGGGCCGTGAGAGCCGGTGCGCACCTGATAGAGCGAGGCGAAATCGGCGATGCGGCGCATGCCGGTGATGCCGCCTGCGTGGGTGATGGTGGTGCGGATATAGTCGATCAGCTGCTCTTCAATCAGCTGCTTGCAGTCCCAGATACTGTTAAACACTTCGCCGACCGCAATCGGCGTAACGGTATGCTGGCGGATCAGGCGGAAGCACGCCTGGTTTTCAGCGGGCGTCGGGTCTTCCATCCAGAACAGGCGGTAATCTTCGACGCTTTTGCCGAAGCGCGCCGCTTCGATTGGCGTCAGGCGGTGATGCATATCGTGCAGCAGATGTTCGTTAAAGCCGAATTTATCGCGGATGGCTTCAAACAGCTTCGGCGTAAAGTCGAGGTACTTCTCCGTTGACCACAGCTGCTCTTCCGGCCAGTTCCCTTTGGTTGCTGGCTCATAGGCCAGCCCTTTACCTTTCGCCATGCCGTAAGTGGTTTTCATGCCCGGCACGCCGCACTGGGCGCGAATCGCTTTGAAGCCCATCTCCTTGTGCTTCGCGTAGTCATCCATCACTTCATCGATGGTATGGCCGGTGGTGTGGCAATAGACCATAACGCCGGTGCGCGAGGCGCCGCCCAGCAGCTGGTAGAGCGGCATATTGGCGGCTTTGCCTTTGATATCCCACAGCGCCGTATCGACCGCAGAGATAGCGGACATGGTGACCGGCCCGCGACGCCAGTAGGCGCCTTTATAGAAATATTGCCAGATATCCTCGATCTGATGCGCGTCGCGGCCAATCAGCTGCGGACACACATGATCTTTCAGGTAGGAGGCGACCGGCAGTTCGCGGCCGTTAAGGGTCGCGTCGCCGATGCCGGTAATGCCTTCATCGGTGGTAATTTTCAGCGTAACGAAGTTTCTGCCTGCGCAGGTAACAAAGACTTCAGCGTTAACAATTTTCATTTTCCGTGGCCTTCATTCAGCAATCAATGCTGAAAAAGTACGCGCATTTATACTACCATACAAGTTAAGGTTGCAGAGTTGTGAAGACAATCACAGAGAGAATTTCAGGGCTGGCGCGCAGCCCTGAAGCCCGCGGCAGCGGCAGAAAAGCTAACAAGCGGGCAGCATGGCCCGAAAAGCAAAACGTCCCGCGCCGTGAATGACGCGGGACGAGCAGGCAGGGATATTTCTGTTGCGTTTTTACCATCGGGCCATGCTGCGCACGCCAGCGCAGCCGGTTTTAGTCAAGGCAGAGCTTAACTCAGCGCCCGGGAGGCTAACGTCAGGCCAGCAACGCGCACTGCGGCGGCAGACGGCAGCTAAGCGCGCCGGGCAGTACCTCAATGTCGAATTCGCGGCCGGAGAGGGGTTCGCCATCCAGGTTAAAGGTCATCTCATTTGGCGAAACGATGCGCAGCGAGGTGAGTTTAGCGGTCACGATATTCGGATTGTCGTCGTTGCTGGTCAGCGAGTGCAGCAGGGTGGGCAGCAGCTCCTGCGCGGTGACGATGCTGACGTCCAGCAGGCCGTCGTTGATCAGCGCTGACGGACACAAACGCTGGCCACCGCCCGCCTGACGCCCGTTGCCGACGCCAATCGCCAGCGCGTCGCCCTGCCAGTGAAACTCCGGGCCGGAAATCTCGCAGCTGTCGGGCTTCAGCGTGTCCATCCGCATCAGTCCGTGAATAAAATAGGAGACGCCGCCCAGCGCAGACTTCAGCTTCTCCGGCGTTTCGGTCGTGATACGGGTGCCAAAGCCGCCGGTCGCCATATTAATGAAAAAGCGATCCTGATTAACCCGCGCCAGGTCGATAACGTGGGCCTTGCCCTGAACCGCCAGGCGCAGCGCGGGCTCCATTTCGGCGGGAATGCCGACGCTGGTGGCGAAGTCATTAGCGGTGCCAAGCGGAAGAATGCCCAGTACCGGCCGCCGGGCGGCCTCGACGGCGGTCAGCGCGGTGGCGATTTCGTTAATGGTGCCGTCGCCGCCGCCAGCGACGATAGTCTCTGCGCCCAGCCGCAGCGCTTCCTCGACGTAGCGTTCGCCGTCGCCTTTCTCCCATGTCACGCGTACGGCGATGGCAAAGCCCTCATCGCGCAGCGTCGTGACAGCCGCACGCAGATCCTCATTACCTGCACCTTTGCCATTAAGAATGAGTAGAGTAAGCGATTGTTTTTCCATTATCCGTTCCTTGAAAACCCACAAAGATTTCTGCTTATAGCATAGTCAGGAGGGAAAATTTACGGGAGAAAAGCGGAAAAAAGAAAACCCGCACGGGGGAGCCGGGCGGGTGAATGAGGTGGTTCCTGATACAACAGCTATTAGTTGTTACTCGTTCGCAGCAGGCGCGACTATAAAGGAGCGCGCAGCGGCGGTCTGTGATCCTGTTCTAACTTCATCCGTTTACTTTCGCGACGTGAGTAATTTGTTATGGGGATCGCGCGTGCTGCTGCCGTCGGTAAAATTGCGCAGCAGCAGGCCAAACGCCAGCCCGACATCCGCAGGCACCGGTATCCAGACGCGATGGCCATCGCCAGGCGCGACGTCAATAGCCGCGCCGCGCGCATCCTGCATCGCTTCCAGCCTGCAGTTCAGATTACCGTTAGGCGTCATGATCTCCAGGCTGTCGCCGAGCAAAAACTTATTTTTCACCGCTACTTCTGCCCAGTCGCCGCGACGCTCGCCGGTAAATTCGCCGACAAACTGCTGGCGCTCCGAAATTGAATAGCCCTGCGCGTAGTTCTGGTAACTGTCGTGCGTATGGCGGCGCAAAAAGCCCTCGGTATAGCCGCGATGCGCCAGCCCCTCCAGCGTGGTCAGCAGTTCTGGATCGAAGGGCTTACCGGCTGCGGCGTCGTCGATAGCGCGGCGATAAACCTGCGCCGTACGCGCGCAATAGTAGAAGGATTTGGTGCGGCCTTCGATTTTCAGCGAATGAACTCCCATCGCGCTCAGGCGCTCGACGTGCGCTACCGCGCGCAGATCTTTCGAGTTCATAATGTAGGTGCCGTGTTCATCTTCAAAGGCGCTCATCACCTCGCCCGGCTTCATCTTCTCTTCCAGCAGGAACACCTTATCGGTAGGCTGGCCAATACCCAGCGTCGGCGTCACCTCCTGTACCTCAACGATATTGCCTGCCTCGTCCTCCTTGCCTTCCTCAACCTTATATTCCCAGCGGCAGGCGTTGGTGCAGGTGCCCTGATTCGGGTCGCGCTTGTTCATATAGCCCGAAAGCAGACAGCGGCCGGAGTAGGCCATGCAGAGCGCCCCGTGGACGAAGATCTCGATTTCCATCTCCGGCACCTGCTGGCGGATCTCGGCGATCTCCTCCAGCGACAGCTCGCGCGACAGGATCACGCGCGTCAGCCCCATCTGCTGCCAGAATTTTACCGTCGCCCAGTTGACCGCATTGGCCTGTACGGAAAGGTGGATCGGCATCTGCGGAAAAGCGTCGCGTACCAGCATAATTAAACCGGGATCGGACATGATCAGCGCATCGGGCTGCATCTCTACTACCGGCGTCAGGTCGCGAATAAAGGTTTTCAGCTTGGCGTTATGCGGCGCGATATTGACCACAACATAGAATTTCTTGCCCAGCGCGTGCGCCTCGGCGATCCCTTTGGCAAGGTTGTCATGGGTAAATTCATTATTGCGCACGCGCAGGCTGTAGCGCGGCTGTCCGGCATAGACCGCGTCTGCGCCATAGGCAAAGGCGTAACGCATATTCTTCAGCGTTCCCGCTGGAGAAAGCAGTTCTGGTTTCATGGTGTTCTCACTGATGTCAGGTCAGCATGCCGCCTGGTGCGGCACGTGCAGCGGTCGTCACCTTAACGGCCCTGCAAAAGGTGCGGAATTGTAGGCGGCAGAGAGAGCAAATCAATTGATCTAGATCAACTGACACAGATCCGCTTCCCAGCGATAACCCATGCCGTACACGGCGCGGATAAACGGCTGGTCGGCGTCGAGGCTTTCCAGCTTGCGCCGCAGATTTTTAATATGACTGTCGATGGTGCGATCGGTGACGACGCGGTAGTCGTCGTAAAGATGATTCAGCAACTGTTCGCGCGAAAAAACTTTTCCCGGCTCCAGCGCCAGGGTTTTCAGCAGGCGGAACTCGGCGGGCGTCAGCTCCAGCGGCTGGTCGTGCCAGCTCGCCTGGAAACGGTTCTCGTCAATTTTCAGCAGTGACGTTTTGCCTGTCTCTTCCGGCGCGCGTCTGACGCGGCGCAGAATGGTTTTCACTCGCGCCACCACTTCGCGCGGGCTGAAAGGCTTACAGATATAGTCATCCGCGCCAATCTCCAGGCCAAGCAGGCGATCGATCTCCTCGGTGCGCGCCGTCACCATAATAATCGGCAGCTCAGAGAAGCGGCGGATTTCGCGGCACAGCGTCAGCCCGTCGCTGCCGGGCAGCATCAGGTCCAGCAGCATCAAATCGGGCGGCGTCTGCTGGACGAAAGGCAGCACCTCGCTGCCGTGGGCAATATGATGGGTGCGGTAGTTGGAGGCTTCCAGATAGTCGATCATCAGCTGCGCCAGCTTCGGCTCGTCTTCCACTACCAGAATCAGCGGGTCGGTTTTTTCGGGGTTCATCATCAGTTACGGCTGGGGGACATAGCGCAATTGTAGCGTGATTTTCAGTCCACCTAAATCAGAGTGCTCCGCAGCGATATGACCACCATGCGCGTCAACAATGTTTTTGCAGATAGCCAGTCCCAGCCCTGAGCCGCCGCTGGCGCGATTGCGCGACCCCTCGGTGCGGTAAAAACGCTCGAAAATTTTCGCCTGCTGCTGCGCGTCCACGCCCGGGGCGCTGTCAGCAAAACTCATCTGCCAGCAGGGCGCTTCATACCAGAGCCGCACCTCAACCTGGCCCGGCGCGTCGGTATAGCGCAGGCTGTTCTCCAGCAGGTTGGTGAACAGCTGCATCAGTCGGTCGGGATCGCCGAAAAAGGGCGCTTCGTCCGGCATTTGCAGCGTCAGCGTCAGGCCGTGGCTGCGATAGCGCTCGTTAAAGCTGCCTGCGCTTACTTCCAGCAGCTGTACCAGATCGGTGGCCTGCTTGCGGTAGGCGAGGGCACCTTCGTCTGAAAGCGAAAGCTGATGCAGATCGTCTACCAGCTTGCTCAGCACGCCGACTTCGCTCAGCAGCGAGCCGATCGCCTCCGGCGTCAGCTGGCGGACGCCATCCTGCATCGCCTCCAGTTCGCCGCGCAGGATCGCCAGCGGCGTGCGTAGCTCGTGGGAAATATCGGCCATAAAGGCGCGACGCATGCTCTCGTTCTTCTCCAGCGAACTGGCGAGGCGGTTAAAGTCCTGCGCCAGCTGGCCCAGCTCGTCGTGGCTGCCGACTTCGACGCGCGTGGCGAAGTTGCCCGCCGCCAGATGGTGCGTGCCCGCCACCAGGCGTTTAACCGGCGCCAGCAGGCCGCGCGACATCAGCCAGGTCACCAGTGCCGCCAGCAGCGTCGACAGGCCGACGATCAGCCAGCTGGTGCGCCTCTGTTGATGATCGAAGTTAATATCGGTGCTGCGCGTCAGGCGCTCCGGCGGCGAACCGACCACCCAGCCGACAATTTTGCCGTTGCTGGTGGTGATATTGCGCCGCGACCCTTCCGGCGGCACCGGCGCGCGCGGCCCTGCCAGCACCTTATACTGCTGGTCGATAATCCAGAACTGGGTACGCCAGCCGTGTGGCGGCAGCTGGTTGCTGCTGTCGGGATTCTGCTCCAGCGAGCGCAGCATGGTGAATACCAGTCGATCGTTATGACGCAGAAAATCCCAGCTGCCGTGTTGTTCATACTGATCGGCCAGCGCGTCGCCCAGCATGGCGAGTCGCTGCTCGTTGCCGCGCTTGATATAGTCGACAAAGCCGTGTTCGAAACTTAAACGCACGCCCCAGTGCATGGTGATCAGCACCAGCATGCAGGTAGAAAAAATCGCTAAAAAGAGTTTGGCGCTGATGCCCAGGCGCAAAGGGGACTTCATGGTTTTCTCCGGCGTCGCAGATCGACGTTTTTACTGGTTTCCTTCGGCACGCGCCAGAACACCAGCGCGGGCAGGGCGATAATCAGCGCCATGCAGGCGTAAGCGGTCATAAACAGCGAATGGGTATTGTCGCTGCTGCCCAGCGCGTCCTGGCCAAAAGCACCCAGCAGCAGGCCAGCGATGGTGACGCCGATACTCATCGACAGCTGCATAATCATCGACAGCAGGCTGTTGCCGCTGGAGGCGAGTTCGTCCGGCAGATCTTTCAGCGTCAGCGTATTCATGGAGGAGAAGCGCAGCGCGTTCACCATGCCCTGCATCAGCAGCACCAGCGGCAGCAGCCATATCCAGCCGAGCAGCGCCACCACCGGGAAAAGCAGCACCACTAAGGCGAGCGCCAGCGTGGTGCCAACCAGCGTATTGCGGTAGCCGAACAGGTTAACGATGCGCACCACCACGCGTTTAATGCCCATATTGCCAAGCACCATCGGGATCATCATCAGCCCGGCGTGAAACGGCGTATAGCCCATGCCAACCTGCAAAAAAATCGGCGTCATAAAAGGCAGCATGCCGCTACCGATGCGGCCGAGAAAGCTGCCGAGCAGACCAATCGAGTAGACAGGGCTGTCAAACAGTTTCAGGCTGAACAGCGCGTTGTCATTGCTGCGCGCATGCATCAGATAAAACAGCAGTGAGAAAACGCCGATCAGGATCATCGCGCCCAGCAGCAGCGGCGAACCACCGCTGCTGCGCTGGCCGTCGAGCGCCATCGTCAGCGTCGCCATGCCGGCGGCCAGCAGCAGAAAGCCGAGAAAGTCGAAGCGCCGCGTCTTCATGGAGTAGTTCGGCATCAGGGTGATGGTGGCGATAGCGCCGACGATGCCGACGGGAATATTAATCAGAAAGATCCAGTGCCAGCTGGCATACTCCACCAGCACGCCGCCGAGCGCCGGGCCGACCAGCGGGCCGATCTGTCCCGGCAGGGTCACAAAGGTCATCGCTGACATATACTGCTCGCGCGGCACGATTTTCATAACGGTTAAGCGACCGACCGGCACCATCATCGCGCCGCCGATGCCTTGCACCACGCGCGCCATCACCAGCTGGTCCAGCGTTGAGGAGAAGGCGCAGAGCAGCGAACCGACGCTGAACAGCACAATAGCGCTGAAGAAGATATTACGCACGCCGAAGCGATCCGCCA
>NZ_DJDN01000041.1:0-1257 GCF_002431095.1 Pantoea sp. UBA5923
GCAAGCCACCACAGGAACTAAAAAAGGCTGGCCATGTTCCTTCTGTCCCTGGCTGGCGGTGCTGATCGCGCTTGGCCCGGTACGTATAGCGCTCGCAGACGATTATTTTGACCCTGCCGCGCTGGAGTTCTCCTCTGAACAGCAGAAGACGGCGGATCTACACTATTTCAGTCGGCAGGGAGGGGAGCTGCCGGGGACTTATCACATTACCATTTTAGTAAACGGCAACGTTTATGACAGCCGCGATATCACCTTCGTCGAAGGTCGACACGGGCTGGTTCCGCTGCTGACGGTGCGGCAACTGGCTGAGATGGGGGTGAACATCTCTGCTTTCCCGGCGTTCCATCATCTGAAAAAAGGCGAGACAGTGCAGGAGCTGGGCGACTTTATTCGCGGCGCTTCGACAAGGTTCGATTTCTCGCATTTGCAGCTGCTGATCAGCATTCCCCAGATCGCCCTGATGCTAAAAAGTCGAGGCTATATCGATCCCGCCCACTGGGATGAGGGCGTTCCGGCAGCCTTTGTCGATTACGCCCTCTCCGGCACCCGATCCCGTAATAAGGGCGGCGACTGGCAGTCTACCCTGTTAAGCCTGCGCAGCGGCATGAATCTGGGCACCTGGCGTTTACGCAATATCTCAAGCTACCGTTACGACCTGACGAGTCACTGGCAGTCGCAAACTGTTTTTCTCGAACGTGATATTAAGGGCCTGAAAAGCCAGTTTCGCATGGGCGATACCTATACCGCTGGCGAAGTGTTTGACAGCGTGCAGTTCCGCGGGGCGCAGCTTATGTCTGATGACGAAATGCTGCCGGACAGCCAGCGCGGCTTCGCGCCGGTTATCCATGGCATCGCCCACAGCAACGCCAGAATAACGGTAAGCCAGCATGGTTATGTCATCTATGAAACCCAGGTCGCCCCCGGTGCGTTCGTGATCAGGGATCTCTATCCGACCACACAAAGCGGCGATCTGGAAGTTACCATCAATGAGAGCGACGGCACGGAGCGTAAGTTTATCCAGCCCTATTCCGCTACGCCTTTTATGGTGCGTCAAGGGTACAAAAAATATAGCGTCAGCGCAGGGCGCTATCGCTACGCTGGCGGTAGCCAACTGCGCGCCCCCGTATTTATGCAGTCCACCCTGTTTTACGGCCTGCCAAGGGATTTTACCGTCTTCGGCGGCGCGCAGGTGGCACAAAACTACCATGCCGCCGCGGCTGGCCTGGGTAAAGGGTTTGGCGATTTCGGCTCCGTTGG
>NZ_DJDN01000041.1:1345-2037 GCF_002431095.1 Pantoea sp. UBA5923
ATATCAGCCGGGCAAAAACCGATTTGCCTCGGGGCAGGCACAGCGTCGGCCAGTCAGTACGAATGCAGTATCAGAAGAGTATCGCCTCTACCAATACCACCTTCAGCATGGACAGCTACCGCTACTCATCCGGCGGCTTCTACTCATTCAGCGAAGCGAATGCTTTGAGGGATCCGACCTACTTTGTCAACAACAAGCGCAGCCGCTCCGAGGTTTCCGTTTCGCAGGAATTTGGAGACTACGGCAGTCTCAGCCTGACAGCATATATGCAAACTTACTGGCGTACCGGCATTAAAGAGCGCACGCTACACCTCGGCTACTACAGCACGTTTCAGGGCATCTCCTGGGGAGTGGGTTACTTTTACAGCGATGCCACCAATAGTCCAAAAGCGGACCGCGCCATTTCGTTTAACCTCACAATTCCTTTCTCCGCTCTGCTGCCTGATAGCTCCGTCAGCTACAGCATGAACGCCGGTAATGACGGCGATATCTCTCAGCAGGTCGCACTGTCAGGATCGATGCAGGAAAACAGTAACCTTTATTACAGCCTGCAACAGGGCCACAACAGGCAGGGGCAAAACGTTAACAGTAACGCTTCGCTGAACTATCGCGGCAGCCGTGGCAACGCCAGCATGGACATTGGTCATGATAAACACAGCAGCCAGTTCAGCTACGCCCTGGCTGGCGGCATC
>NZ_DJDN01000041.1:2193-5840 GCF_002431095.1 Pantoea sp. UBA5923
TACGCCCTGGCTGGCGGCATCGTCGCGCACGCTCACGGTATCACTCTGAGCCAGCCACTGGGCGATACCTTTGGTATTGTCCGGGTGCCTGGTGCCAGCGATGTGACTATACAGAGCGGCAGCGACGTCAGCACCGATCGACGCGGCTATGCGGTCATTCCCTCGCTTACGCCCTATCACAAAAACAGCATTGAGCTGGCAGCGGATACGCTGCCAGATAACGTCGACGTTGAGCTGGCGGGACAAACCGCCATCCCCACCAGCGGCGCGGTAGTGATGATTGATTACGCTACCCATATCGGGAATCGGGTGCTTTTTACGCTGGCGTATCAAGGCGCGACGCCGCCTTTTGGTGCCGCGGCAAAGGTGGAGTTGCCGGATCGGGGAAAAAAGAGCGCCTCCAGCGGCATTATTGCCGAAAACGGGCAGCTCTATCTGAGCGGCGTACCTGAAAAGGGGACGATTAATGTCGCCTGGCGGGAAGATGGCATAGCCAAAAGCTGCCGGGCACCTTTCCAGCTGGCGCAGGGTATCTCAGCCAGCCCGATAAAATTTATCTCCGTTATCTGCCAGTAAATTACAGGGATCGCTTATGAACTTATCATTTTCCGTCAGAACGCTGCTGCTGGCTTTAGCCGCGCTGTTCAGCATCCATGCTTTCGCTCAGGAGAAGTGTCACGGCGTTAACCAGATAGTGATCCAGACGCATGATGTCAATTATCTGCCAGGCGCGACTGACGGCACGCCCATTTCCACGCAGATGCCGTTGAATAACAATAATGCCTTTAACTGCGACAGAAACAACGGTGACGCTGGCCTGAATTATGTGGATATAGGGTATGCGATAGATGCGGAAGAGAGCGGTTTACAGACGACCCTCGCAGGCGGCCACAGCACGCCGATTTATCGCGTTCCAGGCGTTGAAGGCATCGGTTTTGCCATTGGCTTTAAAGAGCCTTCCTACTGCGGCGGCGCCTTTTACGATACGACGGCAAAAGGCAAACGCAGCTCCATCTGCAATTCCATGACCAGCTCGCAGATTGGCCTGGCTAACGCCCTGACCATGCAGTCCTATGTGGTGTTTTATAAGATCCCTTCGCGCAGCTCCCCGCTCAATCCGGGCAATCAGCCCGCTACCGTCGGTGAAGCGCATATCGGCACCGCCGACTTACAGGTTGGCGAGAGCGCCGCCAGCAGCCAGCAGGTTGCCGAAAAGCCAGATATCAGGTTATCGAGCTTCACCGTGAAATACGGGAGCTGCGCGGTGATCTCCAGTCAGTCAACTATCCGGGTAGATATGGGCAAGGTGAACAAAAGCGACTTTCACGGCGTGGGCAGTAAAGCGGGCAGCGAAAAGCGCTTTCAGATTCATGTCAAATGCGAAAACAACGCCGCAGTAAGGGTCGGTTTCTTCGGCATGGCTGCAGCGGGAGACAAAGATGCGCTGGCGCTGACGCCTCAAACCGATGCCGCATCGGGCGTCGGCATCGCGCTTTTCTACGGCTCAGGCATGCAGGTTGCGGCAGGCCTGCGCGTACCGTTAAATACGCCGACCGAAGAGTTGCCGGTGTTAGCCACTCTCAATAAGCCAAATCAGGTTCAGTCGCTGGCGTTCAGCGCGCAATATATTCAGACGAGTGAGCGGATCAAGGCAGGAAAAGCCAACAGCAGCGCGACCTTTAACCTTGTTTATAACTAAGCAGGAATGCAGCGCGCCGGTTTATGCCCGCAAAAGCCGGGTAAACCAGCGCGCTTAACAGCAGGCGCGCCGTCAGCCGTTACGCCTTCAGAAGGAACGCCCGCAGCGGCGCGAAATCAGCCTGCATACTGTGCGACAGCAGCGGCAGCCCGGCGCGATCCGCCAGCTCTTTCGGCAGCGGCAGTGCCTGACCCAGAATCGCCTCTACGCTCTCCTTAAATTTCGCCGGATGCGCCGTACCGAGGAACAGACCAAACTCCCCTTCCTGTAGCTGATCGCGCAGCAGGCGATAGGCGATAGCCGCATGCGGCTCGGAGATATAGCCAATCTCCGCCAGTTCACGCATCGTCGCTTCGGTCGTTTCGTCGCTTACCGCGCCGTAGGCGAGATCGGTCAGACGCCAGGTCTTACGGCGGAACAGCTCCTCCACGCGCGGCCAGTTATTCGGCTGGCTGACATCCATGGCGTTCGACAGGGTGGCGACCGTCGCGTTTGGCGTCCAGCTACCGCCCTGCAGAAAGCGCGGTACGGTGTCGTTAGCGTTCGTGGCGGCGATAAAGCGCTTAATCGGCAGACCCAGCGATTTCGCCAGCAGGCCTGCGGTAAGATCGCCGAAGTTGCCGCTCGGCACCGACACCACCAGCTGGTTGCGTTTCTCCTGCGGCAGCTGCGCGACCGCTTCGAAGTAGTAGCAAATCTGCGCCAGCAGGCGGCTGATGTTAATGGAGTTGGCGGAGTTCAGGCCAATCGCTTTTTTCAGCTCTTCATCGTCGAACGCCTGCTTAACCAGCGCCTGGCAGGCGTCGAAATCACCGTCAATGGCGATAGTTTCGATATTGCCGCCCAGCGTGCAGAACAGTTTTTCCTGCAGCGGGCTGATTTTGCCCTGCGGGTAGAGGATCACTACGCGCACGTTTTCCATACCGTAAAAGGCGTGCGCCACTGCCGCGCCGGTGTCGCCGGAGGTCGCGGTCAGGATGGTGATCTGCTCGTCCGCGCCTGATACGTAAGAGAGCATCTGCGCCATAAAGCGGCCGCCGAAATCTTTAAACGCCAGCGTCGGGCCGTGGAACAGCTCAAGGCAGGAGATATCTTCGCTGACCTTCGCTACCGGCGCGGGAAAGGCAAAAGCGGTTTTTACGCGTTCGGCCAGCTGATGCGGCGCGATTTCGTCGCCGATGTAGGCGGAGAGAATTTTGCTGCTGCGGCTGACAAAATCCATTTCCAGCATCGCGTCGATATCGGTCAGCTCGAATTCCGGCAGTTCAAGCGGGAAGAACAGCCCCTGCTGCGAGCCCAGGCCCTGTTTTACCGCCTGCGAAAAGCTCACCTGCTCGTTATGATCCTTAAGGTTATAGAGTTTCATGCGTTATCCCAGTTTACGTGCGCCAGCCGTATCAAGACGGCAAATATGGACGAAGCCTTCATCATTCTGCAGATAGTGCTGGCGCAGCCAGTCTGCCATCCGCTGCGCCGTTTCCATCTGATTGCAAACGGCGAAAAGCGTGGGGCCGGAACCGGAGATGCCGCAGGCCAGCGCGCCGATGTCGGCGGCCGCCAGCCGCGCCTCGGCAAAGCCCGGCAGCAGCTTCGTGCGGTAAGGTTCGGCGATCACATCCTGCATCAGTTTAGCGGCCAGCAGCGGCTGACCGCTATGGCAGGCATGAATAAAGCCGGCCAGCAGGCGGCCATGTTTAATCACATCCTCTTTGCGATACTGCGCGGGCAGAATCGCGCGCGCTTCGGCGGTAGAGACCTTAATGCCCGGATAGGCCATTACCCACAGCCAGTCGTCGAATCCCGGCACAGACTGGCTGATGATGCCATTCTCTTCCAGCATCAGTTGAATGCCGCCGAGGAAGCATGGCGCCACGTTGTCATAGTGCACGCTGCCGGAAATCCGCCCTTCCAGCTCGCCCATCAGCGTCAGCAGCTGGGTGTCGCTCAG
>NZ_DJDN01000041.1:5996-7398 GCF_002431095.1 Pantoea sp. UBA5923
GGTTTACCGCAAAACTCGTTCATCGCCATCAGACCGGCCACTACCGAACAGGCGCTGGAGCCGAGGCCAGAGCCGATCGGCATATTTTTCTCCAGCGTCATCGCCACCGGCACCTCTTCGCCGATCGCCTCGCAGAAGCGCTGCCAGCACTGATAGACGATATTCTCTTTGGGATCGTCCGGCAGTTTGCTGACGAAGCGTCCGCTGTTCTGCAACGAAAAGCGCTGCGCTGCTTCCACCGTAACGCAGTCGCCCAGCAGCGACCCATCCACCGGCGACACCGCCGCGCCCAGCACATCGAAGCCGACGCTGACGTTGCCAATCGAGGCCGGTGCGTAAATTTTTACCATCATCAAACTCCCAACTTCCACGACAGGGTGCGCAGCAGATCGGCGAATACGCCCGCCGCCGTCACATCATTTCCCGCGCCGTATCCGCGCAGCACCAGCGGAATCGGCTGATAATAACGGCTGTAGAACGCCAGGGCGTTCTCGCCGCTTTTCACTTTATAGAGCGGATCGTTGCTGTCGACCGCGTCGATCTTTACTTTGCAGACGCCGCCCTCTTCAATCGCGCCGACGAAGCGTAACACTTTTCCTTCATCACGCGCTTTGACGACGCGCGCGGCGAAGGCGTTATCCAGCTCCGGCAGACGCTGCATAAACTCTTCAACGTCAGCGATCTCATTCAGGCTGGCGGGCAGCAGCGGCTCAATCTCGATATCGCTCAGCTCCAGCTTATGGCCCGCTTCGCGCGCCAGGATCAGCAGCTTGCGCGCCACATCCATGCCGGAGAGATCGTCGCGCGGATCGGGTTCGGTAAAGCCCATCTCACGCGCCATCTTCGTCGCTGCCGAGAGCGAAACGCCTTCATCCAGCTTGCCGAAAATAAAGGAGAGCGAGCCGGAGAGAATACCGGAGAATTTGATCAGCTCGTCACCGGCGTTTAACAGGTTCTGCAGGTTTTCAATGACCGGCAGGCCCGCGCCGACGTTGGTGTCATAGAGGAATTTGCGACGCGATTTCGCGGCAGCGGCGCGCATCTGCTGGTAGTAGTTCCAGGATGAGGTGTTGGCCTTTTTGTTCGGCGTCACGACGTGGAAACCGTCGGCGAGGAAATCGGCGTACTGATCGGCCACCGCCTGGCTGGAGGTGCAGTCGACGATCACCGGGTTCAGCAGATGGTACTCTTTTACCAGCCGGTTAAGACGGTCAAGGTTAAACGGCTCTTTGGCCTCGCTCAGCGCGCCTTTCCAGTCGCTCAGGTCGATGCCGTGTACGTTAGTCAGCAGCGCGCGCGAGTTGGCGATGCCGCAGACGCGCAGATCGATATGTTTCTGTTTCAGCCACGCCTGCTGGCGATAAAGCTGATCCAGCAGCGCCCCGCCGACGCCGCCGACGCC
>NZ_DJDN01000042.1:0-14978 GCF_002431095.1 Pantoea sp. UBA5923
CCTGGGTTTCGTTAAACAGCCATACCATCTGGCCGCAGGTCGCTTCGTCCCACTCCATCTGCACGTCCGGCACCGGCTTGCGGCATGCTGGCGGCGCATCGGCGTCGAACGGCTCGTCGGCGGCGTGCCAGCCTTCCGCTTTCCACACCAGCGCGATCGCCTGCTGCATGCGGCGACGGAAAATCTCGCGCTCCGGCTTCGGCATCGCCGACGGCAGGGTAAGAATAACGTGACGCAGCTGACGCGGCGCATGGCTCTGCGGCATACGCTGACGCTGGGCCGCGCTGTTCATCTGCATCAGCGCCTGCGCCAGCAGTTCGCACAGCATAAAGGTCATTAGCGAGCTGCGGCTGTAGTGCGCGGAAAAAACCGGCAGGCGGTCATCGGCGGAGAGCGCGTGCAGCGGCTCGCCTTCATCATTGAGCAGAAACGTGAAGGGCGCGGCGTTGGCCTGCGGCTCGTTCGCGCCGTTCGGCTGGTTAAAGCGCCAGCCCGGCTGATAGCGCGCCTCGTCCCACAGATAGCGGCGCGGGCTGGAGATGCCGGTGCTGCCGTCAAGACCGGCGCGCTGCAGCGCCAGGCGGCTCGCTTCGCGGCCGACGCGCGTCAGCGACGGCCACATAAAGGCGTTTTCGCGGCCGCTCTGGAGCGAAAAGCTCGCCTTGCCAAAATGGGCTTCCGCGAACTCCAGGCGGCTGTCGAACAGTTCGTTGTAGACCTGATGCGGCTGCGAGAGGTCGCGCAGCTGCAACTCGTAAGTCTGCTTCAGGCCATTGCTCTCTTCGGGATGATCCTCCACCAGAATGCCGCAGGTATGCGAGTTGCCGACGTCGAGAATAATATCGACATTAACCGCGGGCGTCTGCTGGGTGGCGGCCTGAAGATGGATATCGCTGAGGTTGAGCTGCTCGCCGAGCAGCTCCAGCAGATTGAGGTAGTGCGCCTGATACTCAAACTCGCGCAGCGCCTGCGCAATCGCCTGTTCGCGGCGATCGCCGACGCGGTCGCTGAACGCCTCGCGCAGCCAGCCGTCGACCCAGATATGATCGAGAAATTCGCCCAGCTCGTAGTTATGCCAGGCGAGAGAGAAGGTTACGCCGTTTTGCGCGTCGGCGGAGGTGAGGCCGAGCTGCTCGCCGCCATCCTCTTCCGCTACGCAGCGGGTATCGAATGCCAGCGTCACGCGATGGGTATTACCCGCCGCGTCGGGCTGCGCCAGCGCCGTGAGGCGCAGACGCGCCCAGTTTTCCGGGCCGCCGATAAAACGACGGCCGCTGGCGCAGCGCAGCATCGGCAGCGGCAGCCAGCAGTCAGCCAGCAGCGTCAGCGAGTCAGCCAGCGCCACGTCCGATTCCGGACGCACCACTTCCGGCGCGCCACCGTCCTGCGGATAGAGCAAAAACTTGCCGCTGTTGCCGTCGACGTTCAGGCGCAGCAGCGGACCATTCGCCGTCTGGCGCACAAACTGGCGGCGCGCCTGGCCTGCGGCGATGCGCAGGCCAAAATCCAGAAACTGCACGCCGCTCTCTTCAATCAGCGTGATTTTTTGTTTGTCATCGATCAGGGGAGCCAACATGGTTACTTACTCTCACGCTTAATCGTCATCGGGAAGGATTTGTTGTCGCTGAACAGCGCTTCGCACACGGCGGCGCCGTCTCCCGGTTTACACATCAGTTGCGGCATGCGGTAGCGCGAGCCGTCGCTGCATTTGGCAGTATAGCGGCTGCGAACCGACAGCTGGCCGCTGCCGAGCATGGCGGCAGTCACTTCGTCGGCGGTGCAGCGCAGATTGTTGCCCTGGGTGACCGTGGCGCTGCCTTTGCCTGCGCTGAGCTCATAGTGCAGCACCGGCGAAGCGCCGCCCGGCAAGGAATTCTGCATCACTACGCGCCAGCGGCCGTCGACGACATTAATTGCGCCGTTGCGAACATCCTCCACGCTCATTTTCAGCGCGGCGTCTGCGGCAGGTACGGCAGGCGTCACTACGCTGGCGAGCGTTGCGGAAGGGGCTGAGGGTTCAGCGGGCGCGGCGACGCTTGCTGGCGTCTGCGGCAGAGTTGAGGCGAGTTTCTGCGCGGCGATCAGCGCGGCAGGTGGCGCAATAGTCGCGGCGACCGGCGCGGCAGGCTGCGGCGCGGCGACAGGGGTCGGCTGAGGCTGAGGCTGATGCAGCCAGAAAGCGGCCGCGGCGGCAACAGCCAGCGCAACCGGGGCGAGATAGCCGATGCGGAAGGCGCGACGCGGCGCAGACGGCGCCATGACCGGCGGCGTTTCAACGGCGGGTTCAGGCTGCGGCTCAGGCTCTGGCTGTGGCACCGGCTCCGCGATAATCTGCGGCATCTCCGGCTGCGGCTCGACCGCCACCGGTTCCGGCAGCAGCGACGGCAGGGATTCATCGAGCGTATCGCGCAGGCAGGCGAGCGCATCGTCGCGCGTGCGCGCCTGTGCGTCGACAAATCCCCAGAAGGTGATCACCGGCTTGCCGTCCACCAGAAAGACATACTGCTGATCGGGAAACTGCAGCGCTTTGGCCAGCAGCGCGCCGAACAGACGCATCGCCGGGTTGTCAGCCTCGCGCGCGCGTACGCTAAGCGCCTGCATCTCCTGCTGCGTCGCCGTCAGCTGATCCAGCGCCTGACGGCGCTCATAATCGCTGGCGCCGAGCCAGGATTTCACTTTGCCGCTGAACGGCGCGTACCAGTCGAGGCGGTCACCGCGCTCGTTTGGCTGGGGAATGGCCAGGCAGTTTGCCAGTGCCGTCTGACGACGCAGACGCAGGGTTTCACGAATTTGCAGGGCGGATGCGTAGACCGGCTGGCCGTTTTCACCCAGCGCCAGCACCGCGTCAAGATTGCCGCTGCGCAGAAAAGTTTTTGCCACCTGTTGGGCCCTTATCGGTCGAGTTCTGAGGCAGAAAATCGTGTGTTATCGGCGATTGGAGTGATTTTACGCGGAGCAAGTGCAAATCAAACGCCGGAAAAAACGATAATTAAGGGCGTTTTTCGCGCGCTGCGATGAAAAATATGCAGCGCGCCCAGGTGATTAAGCGGCGCGACGCTTCAGTACGGTATGTGCCAGCAGACCGCCGACCAGCCCCCAGAAGGCGGCGCCGATGCCGAACAGCGAGAGGCCGGACGCGGTAATCAGAAAAGTGATCGCGGCGATATCGCGCGTATCGGGTTCCGCCAGCGCGCGCGTCAGGCTGCCGCTGAAGGTCGACAGCAGTGCCAGGCCGGCAAGGGTGGCAATCAGCGGTGGCGGCAGCGCGACAAACAGCGCGGCGATCAGCGCGCCAGAAAGCCCGGCCAGCAGATAAAAAACGCCAGCCAGCGCGGCGGCCATCCAGCAGCGGCGCGGGTCGGCGTCTACCTCTTCGCCCATGCAGATGGCGGCGGTAATCGCGGCGATACAGACGGAAAATCCGCCAAACGGCGACAGCAGTAGGGCGACCAGTCCGGTCCAGCTCATCAGCGCGGAGACCGGTGGCCGATAACCGTGTGCCTGTAGCGTGGCGATGCCTGGCGCATTTTGCGACGCCATGGTCACCAGGAAAAAGGGCAGTCCGATGCCCAGCAGCGCGGTCAGGCTAAAGTGCGGCATAATGCCCTGCGGCAGCGCGAAGCTCGCCGCATCCGCCGGGAAATGGATCGCGTGCCGCGCCAGCGCGACCGCAACGCCCACCGCCAGCGTGGTTAAAATGGCGTAGCGCGCCAGCCAGCGTCGCGCCAGCAGCCAGGCGAGACACATTGCGCCGCACAGCGCGAAATCGCTCTGCAGGCCGGTAAACGCCGCAAGGCCAAAGCGCAGCAGAATACCGGCGAGCATCGCCGACGCCAGCGCGGGCGGAATGATATTCATCAGGCGCGCAAACAGCCCGGTAACGCCGCTCAGTACAATCAGCGCGTTGGCAAAGATAAACACGCCGACCGCTTCATTAATGGAGAGCCCCTGCAGGCTGGTTGCCAGCAGCGCCGCGCCTGGCGTCGACCAGGCGCAGAGGATCGGCATCCGCGTCCAGAGGGAGAGGCCGAGCGAGCATAGCCCCATCGCAATGCCCAGCATCGACAGCCAGCCGCCGATCTGCGTCGCAGAGGCACCCGCCGCCTGCGCGGCCTGAAAAATAATGGCCGCTGAGCTGCTGTAGCCGACCAGGACGGCGACGAAACCAGAGACCACAATCGGAAATGAAAAGGCGGATCGCGCCATGGTGCGCTGCATAAAACCTCCCTTGTGCGTTATAGCGCACATCGTAGCACTGTGCGCTATAGCGCTCAAGTGCTACACTGCCGCCATGTTTTCAGGAGAAGCCTATGGAAAATCTGCATCAGCATCTCAGCGAGGCGCTGAAACAGCTGCGCCAGGCGAACGGCTGGAGCCTGACGCTGGCTGCGGAGCGCACCGGCGTCAGTAAAGCGATGCTCGGCCAGATCGAGCGCGGCGAGTCCAGCCCGACGGTGGCGACGCTATGGAAAATCGCCACCGGTTTTAACGTCCCGTTCTCTTTTTTTATTCAGGGTAATGGGCTGCAGAGCGGCGATTCCGCGCGCTTCAGCCAGCTCAACGCGCAGATGACGGTGCGGCCGCTGCTGCCTTACGATGCGCAGCTGCGTTTCGATCTGCTGGCGGTAGAGCTGGCGGCGGGGGCGCAGAGCGATTCATCCCCTCATGAAAGCGGCTGCATAGAGCAGGTGGTGGTGATAGAAGGCGAGCTGCTGCTCGGCATGCGCGGCGTCTGGCGCAGGCTGCAGGCGGGCGAAGCGTTGCAGTTCGAAGCCGATGTGGCGCACAGCTATCGCAACCCGCTTGCCACGCCGCTGCGTTTTCACAGCCTGATCCACTACCTGAAGCGTCCCTGACCTTACAAATTGATACGAAGGTAAACTACACAGTTTACCTTCGTATCTCTATACTTGCGCTAACGTAAGGAGAAAGGCGATGAGCGAACTGACTGAAGCCGCCGCGATGCTGCGCATGGTGACAGGCAAGCTAAGCCGCCGGCTGCGCGAATCTGCGCCGCCGGGCGATCTCACCTGGTCGCAGGTGTCGGTGCTGGGGTATCTGGTGCGCGATGGCGCGATGACCATTACCGAGCTGGCCACGGCGGAAGGGGTACGCACCCAGTCGATGGGCGCTACCGTTGCCAGCCTGCTGGCGGTGGGCATGGTGCAGGGCGAAGCGGATCCGCACGACGGACGCAAAACCCGCTACTCGCCGACGCCAGCCGCTCGCGCGCTGATTGCCGCTAACCGCGCCATGCGCGATGACTGGCTGGTGCGCGCTATCGATACGCAGCTCAGCGCCAGCGAGCAGCAACTGCTGCTCTCCGCTATACCCTTACTGCAACGACTCGCCGACAACGCATCCTGAGAGGACTTTCCATGGCTCTGACGACCCTTGATACCCAAACCGCACTGATTATCATCGACCTGCAACACGGCATTGTCCGCCTGCCGGTGGTGCACGAGCCGCAGCCGGTGATCGACCTGTGCGCACAACTTGCCGAAGGGTTCCGCGCCCGTCAGCTGCCGGTCGTGCTGGTGAATGTCGCCGGCGGCGCGCCGGGCCGTAACGAACAGGGCCGTCACAGCGGCGAACTGCCCGCCGACTGGGCGACGCTGGTGCCTGAGATGACGCCGCAGCCGGGCGATATCACCGTGACCAAGAAAACCTGGGGCGCGTTTCACAATACCGAACTGCATGCCGAGCTGCAGAAGCGTGGCGTAACGCAGGTAGTGGTATGCGGCATCGCCACCAGCATCGGCGTGGAATCCACGGCGCGTCAGGCGTATGAATTAGGTTACAACGTCACGCTAGCCACCGACGCCATGACCGATCTTAACCTCGATACTCACAATAACAGCGTCAGCCTGATATTTCCGCGTCTTGGCGAGACGGGCACCGCCGCCGACGTGCTGGCGCTGATCAACGCGCGCTAAGATGGCTATCGCGCAGGCGGGCCTGATGCGCTGGGCCGGGGTGATTTTCAGCTCGGCGGCGCTGGTTGCGGCGCTGGAGTGGCTGCATATTCCGGCTGCGCTGCTGCTTGGCCCGATGTTCGCGGCCATCGGCTTTGCTGCCTCCGGCCGCGCGCTGAAAATATCGCGGCCGCTGTTCAACTGCGCCCAGGCGACCGTCGGCGCGATGATCGCCGCGGCGATCCCCGCCTCGATATTTCATGAAATCGCCGACGACTGGCCGCTGTTTGTGCTGTGCGTCGGCTCGGTAATTGTCGCCAGCCTGGTGCTCGGTGGCCTGCTGGCGCGTTTTCGCGTGCTGCCAGGCTCCACGGCCATCTGGGGATCGTCGCCCGGCGCGGCAACGGCCATGACCCTGATGGCGGAGAGCTTTGGCGCCGACGTGCGCCTTGTCGCTTTTATGCAATATCTGCGCGTCATGATGGTAGCGCTGGTCGCGACGCTGGTGACGCGCTTCTGGGCAGGCGGCGACGGCGCGCCAGCAGCATCGCCCGCGCTCAATCTCTTCGCGCCTTTTGCGCCGTTATCTTTTCTCTTTACCTTACTGACCATTGCCGCAGGCGTGCTGGCGGCGCGGCTGTTGCGTATTCCCGCCGGTCCGATGCTGATGACGCTGATTGTTGCCTCAGTGGTGCAGGATGTCGGCTGGGTCGACATTACCTTGCCGAAATGGCTGCTGGCGCTGGCTTATGCCTTTGTCGGCTGGGGCATCGGCCTGCGCTTCAGCGCCGAGATCCTGCGCTATGCGGCGCACGCCTTCCCGCGCGTGCTGCTGTCGGTGCTGACGCTGATAGCCATCTGCGGCCTGTTCGCTTTTTTACTGGTGAAGTTTGCCGGTATCGACCCGCTGACCGCCTATCTGGCGACCAGCCCGGGCGGCGCCGATTCAGTGGCGATTATTGCCGCGTCGAGCAACGTTAATATGCCGTTTGTGATGGCGATGCAGACCGGGCGTTTTATCGTGGTGATGTTCACCGGCCCGATTTTGTCACGCTGGATCGCCAGCTGGATGGCGCGGCGCGAGAAATAACGATCGCCCCGGCGCTGGCCGGGGCGATATCCCTTACTGAAACGCGTAGCTCACCGTCAGCCCGACGCTGTAATTACGTCCCGGCGCCGGTTCGAAATAGCGTCCATTGCCTTCGTTAACGATAACGGAACCGACATAGTTGCGGTCGAACAGGTTATCGACGCGACCGAAGAGATCCAGCGTCCAGTTCTGCACCAGCCATTTATAGCCGCTGTTGAGCGCCGCGACGGTATAGGAGGGCGCCTTCACGTCGTTCTGGTCATCGGCGGCGATATTGCTCATATAGCGCATCTCCGCGCCCGCATAGAAGCCCTGTTCCGGCGCATACTCCAGACCGGTATAGAGCATATTGCGCGCAATGCCGGGGATGCGTTTGCCGTCGCAGCTCTCATCGCCGCATGCGTTGCTGCGATAGCGCGCGTCGAGCAGCGTCCAGGCCGCCTTCACTCGCCAGTCTGCGGCGAACTGCTGATCCACGCCCAGCTCCAGACCGCGCCGACGGGTCTCTCCGGCGTTCTTATAGGTTGTGCGGCCGCCGCTGCTGGTGTCGGTGACGATTTCGTTTTTGGTATCGGTCTGGAACAGCGCGGCGGTGATCAGGCCGTTGCCGATGCGTTTTTTCGTCCCCAGCTCCACCGTATCGCTGGTCGCCGGTTTCAGTCCGGTATTGAGGCCGGTTTCGCCATCGGCGCGATAGGAGAGTTCGTTAATGGTCGGCGTTTCAAAGCCGCGACCCGCGGAGAGATAGGCGTTCCAGCTGTTGTCGATAGCGTACTTGAGCGACGCGGCGGGCAGCCATTTGTGATAGCGCGCGTCGCCGCTGTCATCGCCGTTGCTGGAGGTAATGTAATAGTCGTTGGAATCAAAGTTTACTGTGCTGTAGCGCAACCCGGCGTCCAGCGACCATTTGTCGGTCAGTTGCCAGGCGGTCTGCAGGTAGGGATCCAGATTCCACATCAGGTTGCGTTCGTTGCGGCGAATATCGCCTTTCACGCCGTAGTCGGTCGCGTTGAAGTTCTCAAAACCTTTGCGGCGCTCGGTCATGGTTTCATAGTCGAGTCCGCCGGTCAGCGTTACCGGCACGCTGAACAGGGTGTCGCGATGCGTCCAGCGCGTGTCGATGCCCTGATAGTGGCGCGTCAGGTCGATTACGCCGCTTGGATGTTTAGGGTTGAGCTGCACGCTTTTCGGGATCGACTGATACTGGGTCGTTTCGCGGATCCCGGCGTACATCATGACGCTGAGATCGTCGTTCTCACTCATCTGGCGCTGGTAGTGCAGGCCGCCCTGGGTCTGATCCACGGTTTTGCGCGTGTTATAGAGCGTTACGTTGCTGACCACCTGGCGCGGATTTGCGCGCCACTGATCCGGCGTCAGGCCGCCAGGATCCTGCGCGTCGATATGTACGCTGTTAAACAGCAGCGTCAGGCTGCTGACGTCGTCGATGCGGACGCCCAGCTTCGCGTTGCCGAGGTTCTTCTGCGCCGCACTGTGGTCGCGGTAGCCGTGGGTGGTGAAACGCGAGGCGGAAACGGTGTAGTTGACGTCACCCGCATGGGTGCCGTCGCCGGTGGCGCCGCTCGCTTTAACGCTGTTGCGCCAGCTGCCGTAGCTGCCGTACCAGCTGCTCGCTTCCAGCGTCGGCGGCTGCTGGCCTGTCTGGGTCTCGACGTTGATGACGCCGCCTGAGGCGTTGCCGTAGAGCGCGGAAAAGGGGCCGCGCAGCACTTCGATATGGTCAATGGAGCCAATATCGATATTGGAAGTTTGTCCCTGTCCGTCGGGCATGGTGGCGGGAATGCCGTCCACGTACATGCGCAGCCCGCGCACGCCGTAGGTAGAGCGCGAACCAAAACCGCGCACCGAAAGCTGCAGATCCTGGGCGTAATTTTGCCGGTTCTGGATTTGCAGCCCCGGCACGCTGCCGAGATTTTCCGACAGGTTAACGCGCGGCGCGGCCTGACGCATATCTTCGCCGCTCACCACGCTGACGGCGGCGGGCGTATCAAGTTCAGAGAGGCCGGTTTGCGCCGGCGCGGCGCTGACGACCATCGTACTGCCGGTATTGTCAGCCGCCAGCAGGGGCAGCGGCAGTATGGCAGGCAACAGCACGCTGACCTGACGCAGTGATGCAATTTTCATGAGTGAAAGACCGTAATAAAGAGATGAAATGAACCAAATGGAACATTAGGCGCGTATGTTAAGGCTTTTTACGATTATTTGAAAAGCGTAAATAATAAGGTGGTTTTATGCGAAATTCAGCGTCGAAAAATGTTTTCCCAGGCTGGATTTTTGCTGACTTTCCCTTCAGTCTTAAATGTTTACTTTCCAGGACGCGTTAATGATAACGCCCATCCGGGCGCAGCGCCGCAAACATCTGTCCGTCACGACAACCAGAGGAGTCAGTATGAGTCAACAACCTGCAGTCGCCGTATTAGGTTTAGGTGCCATGGGGCATGCCTTCGCTGCCAACCTGCTGAAAAAAGGATTTACCGTGTATGGCTGGAACCGTACGCGGGCGCGCGGTGAAGATCTGGTCGCGTCTGGCCTGAAGCTGAGCGACAGCCCGGAAGAGGCGGTGCGCGACGCAGATGTGGTTATTGCCATGCTCGCCGACGGCGAGACCACGGAAAAGACGCTGCACCAGGTTAAAGACGCGCTGAAGCAGGGGGCGACTATCGCGCAGATGGGCACCATCGGCGTCGAGAAAACCGATGCCCTGATCGCCTGGTGCGCCGGGCAGCGTCCGGACGTGCTCTTTATCGACGCGCCCGTCTCCGGCACCAAAGCGCCGGCTGAAAACGCGCAGATCCTGGTGATGGCCAGCGGCGACCAGTCGCGCGCTCAGGCAGCGGAAGCGGTTTTCGCCGCTATCGGCAAAGGCACCCAGTGGCTGGGCGAGGCGGGAAAATCGTCACGCATGAAGCTGGTGGTCAACAGCTGGCTGATCGGCCTGATGCAGAGCCTGGCGGAGAGTACGCGCCTGGCGGAGGAGTTCGGCTTCACCACAGAGGACCTGTGGAAGGTGCTGGATGGCGGCCCGCTGGCAGCCCCTTACGCTAAAGTGAAACTCGGCATGATCGCCAGCGAAGATTTTACCCCGCAGATGCATCTGGTCTGGGCGCTGAAAGACGCGAAGCTGGCGTTAGAGGCGAAGGGCGACGCGAAACTGCCGGCGCTGGAGCATATCGCCGAACTGTGGCAGCAGGCGGTTGACGCAGGCTACGGCGAAAAAGATCTGGCGTCGATCCATCATTATCTGAAGGGATAGCGCGTAACGGCGCGGTATTTCCCTGCGAGGTGACGACCGCTGGCGCAAAAGCCTCAGCCTTATGCGTCCGGCGACTATCCTCATGCGGAATCGGCATCGGTGATTTTCAACGTTCGCTTTACTCTGGCTCTTTTGCGCCGGGAGGAAGCCGCATGAAATATCACGCCGTTTATATCGCGCTGGCGCTGGCCGCCGCGACGTCTGCACAGGCACAGGCCGTCACGCTGCGCATCGCCGATCAAAAAGGTAATATGCGCGCCGAGATGGCGTCAGCGCATCAGCTCGACAATCTGAACTACACCATAGAATGGGCGGAATTTCCCGCCGCCGCGCCGCTGGCGGAAGCGCTCAACGCGGGCGCGGTTGATGCCGGCATTATCGGCGACGCGCCGCTGATCTTCTCGCTGGCCGCCGGTTCGCAGGTGAAAGCGGTTGCGGTAAGCAAATCGGTGCCCGCCGGGCTGGCGGTGCTGGTGCGTCCCGATTCGCCGATTAAAACGGCCGCCGAGCTGAAAGGAAAAAGCATCGCCACCGGGCGCGGCTCCATCGGCCACCTGCAGGCGTTAAAAACGCTTGAGCAGGCCGGGTTAAGCGATAAAGAGGTCACCTGGCGCTTTTTACAACCTGCCGATGCGCGTATCGCGCTCTCTAACGGTTCGGTAGACGCCTGGGCAACCTGGGATCCCTACACCGCTCTGGCGGAAGTCACGCAGACGGGCCGCGTACTGGTAAACGGCGTGGGGCTGGCTACCGGCAACAGCTTCCTGGCCGCCACCGACGCCGCCCTCAATGATGACGATAAACGCGCCGCGCTGCAGGATTACGTCAATCGGCTGGCGGCGGCGGATCGCTGGGCCAACAGCCACGTCAGCGACTACGCGCAGACGCTGGCGAAGATTATTGGCTTCCCGCCCGCCGCAGCGGAAAAATCGTTCTCCCGTCGCCGGTCGCACTGGCAAAGCATCGACGATAATACGGTGCAACAGCAGCAGGAGACCGCCGACTTTTACCATAAATATGGCCTGATCCAGAAAACGCTTGATGTGAAACCCACCTTTTATCGCGGCCTGAGGGTGGCGCAGGGCGGTTAAAGCAGGATGCGGTTGCGCGGCAGCACAAAACAGCGTAGAAAGCTGAACAAGGAATGTTCGTTGCGTCTGGCGTATACTCAACAGAGCGCAACCGCATACATCAGCGCGATGTAAAGGCGAGGAGGTAAAATGAACAGGCTGCAAAGGTTTATGGGCAAGTGGTTCGCCGAGCCAGATAAGTTTATGCGCGGATTAACCAATGAAGATCTGCGTTACTCCGATCAGGACAAGCTTATCCTCGACGTTAACGGCAACGCCCGACTGAATATGAATAACCCCGACGTGGGCAGAGCGATGCGCGCGCGTATGGAAGAGCTGGCGCAAAAACGTTAAGGGCGCGCGATGGGACCGCTGGTCATTATGGTCGTGCTGGTCTGCGGCTACTGGTATACGGAAAACCATTACCCTTCGCGCACGCGTCAGGCCCGCTCAAGCGGCTGGATCGCCTATTTTTACGTGGCGATGCACGGCGCGAAATTCGCGCTTCAGGGCTTTTTCGGCGTGGCGCTTATCTATGCCATGCTGTTCCTTCTGAGTCTGCTTCTCTCTGTTCCTCATCTCTTTTTCCCCGATTACGCCGTCCGGGATTACTACTCCTGGCTGACCCGCACCACCCTGATGAACTATCCGCTCTTTTTTGAGCTGGGTCTGGCACTCGCCTGCCTGCGCGCCTGGCGAGCGGGCGAGGCGGCACGACGATCGATGCGAGACGGGAAAAGCAGCATGGCGGAATACCGTAAAGTCGCCAGAGAAGATGGCATGGAGTCGCTGCTGCTGCAGGCGATAGAAGAGGAGAAGCTGGTGTTCGTGACGCTGAAATCGCGCAAGGTTTATATCGGCTACGTCGCGGCGCCGCGCATTGAACATACGCAAACGCAGCATCTGGCGCTTATCCCCTATATCAGCGGCTACCGCGACAAAGAGACGCTGCGCTTCTGCGAGCAGCATCGCTATTACGAACTCTACCTGGCGCAGAATATCACTCCCGATTCTGAACCGCTCAACCTGCAGCACTTCCGTCACCTTATTCCCATGGCGGAGGTCGAGGCGGTTTCGCTGTTCGATGTCGCCACCTATAAAATTTTCGATCGCTTCTCTGTTACGCAGCCGCCGGAGTCGGAGTAACCATTCGTGCCCTCTGGTTTGGCGTTTACCCTGCGGGCGCGTAACATAGCCCGATGTCGAGTTTTTTAAGCGCTTATTTCTCCGATGTTAACTTTTGATGGCCATAACGATCTGCTGCTCAACCTGTGGCTGAATCATCGTGATGCGCCGGTCGACGCCTTCTTTAACGGTATTGAACGCGGCCACCTCGATTTCCCGCGCATGCAGCAGGGCGGCTTTTTCGGCGGCCTGTTCGCGATCTTTGTGCCGCCTCAGGCCTATATCGCCCAGACATCGCCACACCTTGCCGATACGCCTTATCAGCCGCTGGAGATCATGTGGCAGCAGCTGGCTATTCTGCAGCAGATCGCCGAACAGTCGCAGGGGCGGGCGCGTCTGTGCCGCAGCGCCGCCGATATTGCCGCCTGTCGTGCCGAGGGCGTGCTGGCGCTGGTGGCCCATATTGAAGGCGCGGATGCGCTGGATGAAGAGGGCGAACAGCTGCAGGCATTTTACGACGCGGGCGTGCGCAGCATCGGTCCTTTCTGGAACCTGCCTAACCGCTTCGGCGTCGGCGTGACCGGCGCGTTTCCCGGCTCGCCGGACAGCGGGCCGGGCCTTACCGACGCCGGAAAGGCGCTGATTAAGCAGGCTAACGCGCTCAATATGCTGATCGACGTATCGCATATGAATGAAAAAGCGTTCTGGGACACCGCCGCGCTCTCTGACTCGCCGCTGGTCGCCACCCACTCCAACGCCCATGCGCTCTGCGCCCAGCCGCGAAATCTTACCGATGCGCAGCTTATCGCCATTCGCGACAGCGGCGGCATGGTCGGCATTAACTTCGGCAATGCGTTTCTGCGCGCCGACGGCAAACGCGACGGCGACACGCCGCTGAGCGAAATCGTCAGGCATTATGAACGGCTCATAATGATAATGGGCAGCGATCATGTCGGATTTGGCTCTGATTTTGACGGCATCTCCACGCCAGAAGCGCTAAAAGATGTGTCAGGTCTGCCGCGGCTGTTCGCAGCATTTCGCGATGCGGGCTATGATCAGGATCGGCTGCAGAAACTCGCTTCAGGCAACTGGCAACGCGTGCTGCAGGCGATCTGGCGAGGCTGATTCATTTCCATAACATTTGCGGGTTGATCTCGCTGCGCCGTTAGCGCACCATCAGCCGGCTCAAAATTGCGTGCATAATCATTTGATTGTTTACGTAATGATACCTGACGGGTATCGTTTTGTTCATTCACCTTAGAGGAAGACTATTATGTGGAAAAAACCTGAATTTGTTGATTTACGTCTCGGTCTGGAAGTAACGCTGTACATCTCCAACCGTTAATATTTATGCCCGCCAGTGCGCGGGCATTTTGTTTCAACACCGGGTTTCCCTATGTACATCAAAGTTCTTGGCTCCGCCGCTGGCGGTGGCTTTCCTCAATGGAACTGCAACTGCGCCAACTGTCAGGGCGTGCGCAACGGTACGATTCAGGCCAGCGCGCGTACCCAGTCCTCAATTATTCTCAGCGACGACGGCGAAAACTGGGTGTTATGTAACGCCTCGCCGGACATCAGCCAGCAGATCGCCAATACGCCGGAACTGATAAAAAAAGGCGTGCTGCGCGGCACCGCCATCGGCGCCATTATTCTTACCGACAGCCAGATCGATCACACTACCGGTCTGCTTAGCCTGCGCGAAGGCTGCCCGCATCAGGTGTGGTGCACGCCAGAAGTGCATGCCGATCTCACCAGCGGCTTTCCGGTCTTCACCATGCTGAAACACTGGAACGGCGGGCTGCAGCATCGTCCGATCGCGCCGCTGGAGGCTTTCAGCGTCGATGTTTGTCCCAGTCTGCGCTTTACCGCTATCCCGATCCTCAGCAACGCGCCGCCTTATTCTCCTTATCGCGACCGCCCGCTGCCGGGGCACAACGTGGCGCTGTTTGTTGAAAATATCGCCACTAAACAGACGCTGCTCTATGCGCCGGGCCTCGGCGAGCCGGACGCGGTGATTATGCCCTGGCTGCAGAAGGCGGACTGCCTGCTGATCGACGGCACCGTCTGGAAAGACGACGAGCTGCAGGCGACCGGCGTCGGCACCAACACCGGCAAGGCGATGGGCCATCTGGCGCTCTCCGACGAGCAGGGGCTGATGGCGCTGCTCGCCTCGCTGCCGGCGAAACGCAAAATTCTTATTCACATTAACAACACCAATCCGATCCTTAACGAGCAGTCGCCGCAGCGTCAGTTCCTGACGCAGCAGGGCATAGAAGTAAGCTGGGACGGCATGGCGATTCATCTCCAGGAGTGAGTGATGCAGATAACCGAGACGCTGACGCCGCAGGCGTTTGAACAGGCGCTGCGCGATAAAGGCGCGTATTACCATATTCATCATCCTTACCATATCGCGATGCACAAGGGCGACGCGACGCGCGAGCAGATCTTGGGCTCGGTTGCGAACCGCTTCTACTATCAGATCAGTATCCTGCTTTGGGGTGAGGCGA
>NZ_DJDN01000051.1:0-7681 GCF_002431095.1 Pantoea sp. UBA5923
ATATACGCATTACCTGTTCCGACGATGCCGCCGAAAGCCTGCTTCGCCCCGCGCTGCCCGCCTTTTTTGCCAGATATCCTGATATCAGCGTGGAAATTTGTATCGACTACGGCTTTACCAATATTGTCACGGAGCGTTTTGACGCCGGCATCCGGCTGGGCGAATCGATCGGCCGCGATATGATTGCGGTTCGACTGGGGCCAGACTGGCGGCTGGCGGTGGTCGGCACGCCTGACTATTTTAAGGCGCATCCCGTTCCCGTTATTCCGCAGGATCTCACGGCGCATCGCTGTATTAATATCCGACATTCGGTCGGCGGCAGCGTCTACGCCTGGGAATTTGAAAAAGACGATCGCAAATTAACTATCCGGGTTAATGGCCCGCTGCTATCCAACAGTATTATTCACGTCATGAACGGCGCGCTGGACGGCATCGGCCTCGCCTATGTGCCGGAGCAGATGGCGCGGCCTCATATTGACGCGGGCCGTCTGATTGAAGTGCTTGCCGACTGGAGTCCAACATTTGAAGGGTTTCACCTTTATTACCCTAACCGACGGAACACCTCCTCCGCCTTTGCCGCTTTTGTGGAAGCCGTCAGATACCGCGGCTAGTCCGCTTACTCACCCAGCTGCGCCTGAATCCACTGCAAAAAGTAACTCACGCGCGGAAACTGCGCATAGCCGCGCGGATAGACCAGGTGATGGGCACTGACCGGCAAGCTCAGGGCGGCGTCAAATACCGTTATCAGTTTGCCGCTGCGTAGATAATCAGCGGCCAGCAGTTCGCTTTCAAAGATAAGTCCGTGGCCGAGCATGGCGGCTTCAAGGCTCATATAAGAGCGATCGAAACGAAACAGCCACTCTCTGGCGGGCTGCGGCAATTGCTGCGTGGCGAACCACTGCGGCCACTGAATAAGCGGCGACTCGGAAAGGATCAGCGCATGGTTGTTTAATTCAGCGGGTTCGCGCAGCGGATATTTCTCCAGATACTCGGGCGATGCCAGCACCGACATTTTTTCATGGCGAATGGTTTTTATTTCAAATGCCTTCCATTCTGGAAACCCATGGCGCACCGCAATATCAATATTATCTCGGCTAAAAGAGAGATTTTCATAGGAACAAGAGAGCGTAACCTGTATTTCCGGGTGCGCCTCGCGAAATTTATGAAGACGCGGCAGCAGCCATAACAGCCCAAAGCTGGGCGCACAGTGAATACGCAGCGCGCTGCGATCTTTCTCATTACGCAGACGCGCCGTCGCCTGCGTCAGGCCCAGGATTAGCGGCCGAATCTCCTCTAAATAGCGCTCTCCCGCCAGAGTTAATACCACGCCTTTCGCCGAGCGGTGAAATAGAATTGAGCCCAGCTCTTTCTCCAGTTTCGCCAGCTGGTGGCTCGCCGCTGACGCCGTGATATTTAATTTTTCCGCCGCCCGGGCCACATTTCCGTTTTGCGCCACCTCTTCAAATACGCGCAGCGATTTTAAAGAAGGAAGCTGACTGACAGGCTTTTCCATAAACATTCCCGCTCACATTTTTGTGATTTATATCCGTTTTAAAAAATAAAAAATGTTAACTGCATCAAACCAATAATTTCATTCAGCATCAAATGAATTTTTTTGCATTGCCAACGTTGTCGCCTTTTCTAATGCTGAAGATGAACCCTACCGGTAGCGATACCGAACCTTATAAAAAAAGAAACTGGAGTTATTTATGTTGCTGAAAGAAAAAGTTGCGATTATTACCGGCGCTGCGTCTCAGCGCGGTATTGGACGTGCAACGGCCGCCTGCTTCGCCCGCCACGGCGCACGCGTTGTGGTGCTGGATCTGGATGAAACCGCGGCGCAGAACACGGCACAGGCGCTGGGATCCGGGCACCTGGGCCTCGCCGCCAACGTCACCGACGGTGAGGCTATTCAGCGTGCTGTCGCTCAGGTGATGCAGGCATATGGCCGTATCGACGTGCTGGTCAATAACGCCGGCATTACGCAGCCGGTCAAAACGCTGGAGATCGGCATCGAGGATTACAACCGCATCCTGGATGTTAACCTGCGCGGCACGCTGCTGATGTCGCAGGCGGTGATCCCCATTATGCAGCGTCAGGGCGGCGGCAGTATCGTCTGCCTGTCATCGGTATCGGCGCAGCGCGGCGGCGGCATCTTTGGCGGCCCGCACTACAGCGCGGCAAAGGCGGGCGTGCTTGGCCTGGCAAAAGCGATGGCGCGCGAGTTCGGCCCGGATCGGATCCGCGTCAACGCGCTGACGCCTGGCCTGATCCAGACCGATATCACCGGCGGGCTACTGCATGACGAACGTCGCCACGCCATTATTGACGGTATCCCGCTTGGACGCCTCGGCGAGGCTGACGATGTGGCCAACGCCGCGCTGTTTCTCGCCAGCGATCTCTCCAGCTACCTCACCGGCATCACCTTAGACGTGAACGGCGGCATGCTGATCCACTGATCGGCCCCCTTTTAGCCAGCAGCCCGGCTGCTGGTCACTCCCGGAGTGATTATTATGACAACGCTGAATATCAGTGCGGCCGTCGCTGCGCGCGACGGCGCCTACCGGAAAATCGCCTGGCGTCTGATGCCGTTTTTGATGCTCTGTTACCTCTGCGCCTATCTGGATCGCGTCAACGTCGGCTTCGCCAGGCTGCAGATGATGGACGATCTTGCGCTGAGCGAAACGGTCTATGGGCTGGGTGCCGGGATCTTTTTCCTGGGGTATTTTTTCTTTGAGGTGCCCAGCAACCTGATCCTGCACCGCGTCGGCGCTCGCCGCTGGGTCGCCCGCATTATGATCACCTGGGGCCTGATCTCTGGCGCCTTCGCTTTTGTCGAGACAGCCTGGCAGTTCTACCTGCTGCGCTTCCTGCTCGGCGTGGCGGAAGCCGGTCTGGCCCCGGGCTTGCTGCTCTATCTCACCTGGTGGTTCCCTGCCCAGCGACGGGCGCGCATGACGGTGCTCTGGTTCGTCGCTATTCCGCTCTCCGGCATGATCGGCGGCCCGCTCTCTGGCTGGATAATGGAGACCTTCGCCGGATCGCGCGGCTGGGCGGGCTGGCAATGGATGTTCATGCTGGAAGCGATTCCGACGATCCTGATGGGACTGGTCGTGCTGGTGGTGCTCAAGGATCGCGTTGAACAGGCGAAATGGCTCGACGAAAGCGAAAAAAACATGGTGCGCGCCGATCTGGAGGAAGATAACCAGCAAAAGTCGCACCACGGCACCATTAAGGCTTTCGTGTCGGACAAGCGACTCTGGACGCTGGCGGCTATCTATTTTTGCGTGGTGATGGGTCAGTACGCCCTGACCTTCTGGCTGCCGACGCTGGTAAGAAACGCTGGCATCCGCGAACCGCTGCATATTGGCCTGCTTACCAGTCTGCCCTATCTGTGCGCCATCGTTTTTATGCTGATAGCAGGCCGCAGCGGCGATCGTCATCGCGAGCGCCGCTGGCACCTTATCATTCCGATGCTGCTTGGCATGGCGGGCCTGACGCTGGCAACCCTGCTGGGCCATAGCGTTGCGCTGTCGCTCTCTTTCCTCTGCGTTGCGGCGGCGGGCATTCTCTCCGCCTCGTCGCTGTTCTGGATGCTGCCAACCAATCTGCTGGGCGGCGTCTCTGCCGCGGCCGGTATTGCGGCGGTGAACTGCATCGCCAATCTCGCCGGATTCTTTTCGCCCTGGCTTATCGGGGGGATTACCACGCTCACCGGTTCGCCCGCCTCGGGCATGTACTTTATCGCTGCGGTTCTGCTGCTGGGTGCGCTCTGCGTGCTGCGTATCCGGGCAGCGGACGTTAATCGTTAATCAGGAGGTTCTATGCATACTGAAACTTCGCCGCTGACGCTACGCCAGCGCGCCGCCCGTATTCGACGCCATGCGCTGCTGATGGGCCAGGTTCAGGGCCAGGGCTATATCGGCCAGGCCCTTGGGGCCGCCGATCTGCTCGCCGTGAGCTATTTCCATGCGCTGAACTATCGCGCCGCCGATCCCGAATGGGAAGGCCGCGATCGGTTTTATCTCTCAATTGGTCATTACGCTATCGCGCTTTACGCGGCGCTGCTGGAGGCGGGCGTTATCCCTGAAGCGGAGCGCGAAACTTACGGCAGCGACGAGAGTCGCCTGCCGATGTCCGGTATGGCAGCTTATACGCCCGGCATGGAGATTACCGGCGGCTCGCTGGGACATGGGCTAGGCATTGCGGTTGGCGCCTGCCTTGGGCTGAAGCGGAAAGGATCGTCATCGCGGGTGTATAACCTGCTTTCTGATGGCGAGCTGAACGAGGGATCAACCTGGGAAGCGGCAATGTCGGCGTCGCACTGGCAGCTGGATAACCTGATCGCCATTATCGACATCAATAACCAGCAGGCGGATGGCCACAGCAGCGAAATCCTGGCGTTTGAGCCGGTTGAGGCGCGCTGGCAGGCTTTCGGCTGGTATACGCAGCGGGTGGACGGCAACGACATTGATGCGCTGGTCGCCGCCTTTGACGCCGCGCGCAACTGGCCGCAGGCGCAGCCGCGCGTGATTATTTGCGATACCCGAATGGGCAAAGGCGTGCCTTTCCTTGAAACCCGGGAGAAGACCCACTTTATCCGCGTTGACGCCGATGAATGGGATAAAGCCCTAACAGCGCTGGAACAGGGAGAATAAGATGAATACTTCTACGTTAAAAAAACGTCTGACCACCTCGGCGATGATCGCCTCGATTGCCGCCGAGGGCCAGCCCACGGAGTCCGCGCCCTTTGGTCACGCGCTGGTCAGCCTGGCGCGTCAGCGTCAGGATATCGTCGGGCTAACCGCCGATCTGAGCAAATATACCGATCTGCATCTTTTCGCCGAGGCTTTTCCCGATCGTTTCTTTCAGATGGGAATGGCGGAGCAGCTGCTGATGAGCGCCGCCGCCGGTATGGCGCGCGAAGGCTTTACGCCCTTTGTGACAACCTATGCGGTGTTTGCTTCGCGCCGCGCCTATGACTTTATCTGTATGGCGATAGCCGAAGAAAACCTTAATGTAAAAATCGCCTGCGCCCTGCCCGGCCTGACAACCGGCTACGGCCCAAGCCATCAGGCGACGGAAGATCTGGCGATATTTCGCGGTATGCCCAACCTGACAATTATCGATCCCTGCGATTCACGGGAAATCAGCCAGGTGGTGCCCGCTATCGCCGAACATCAGGGGCCGGTCTATATGCGGCTGCTGCGCGGCAAAGTCCCGCTGGTGCTGGATAAGTATGGCTACCGCTATCAACATGGCAAAGCGCAGCGCCTGCGCTCGGGCAAACATGCGGTGATTATCAGCAGCGGCTTAATGACGATGCGCGCGCTGGAAGCGGCGGAACAGCTGGAAACTCGCGGCATTGAGGTAGGCGTGGTGCATTCCCCGGTGATCAAGCCGCTGGATGAAGCGACCATACTGCGCGAGGCTGGAGAAGCCGCCAGCGCGGGGCGCCTGGTAATTACGGCGGAAAACCACTCGATTACCGGTGGCCTGGGCGAAGCCATTGCGGCATTGCTGCTGCGCCACGGCGTAACGCCTGGCTTCCGTCAGATCGCCCTGCCCGATGCCTTTCTGGCGGCTGGCGCGCTGCCGATGCTACACGACCGCTACGGTATTTCCACCGAGGCGATGGTGACGCAGATTACGGCCTGGCTGGAGCATGGTCTTTAAGCGAAAAATTATCCGGAAGCCCTGTGCTTCCGGAGAGTTTAGCGAACCGGCGCTTTCATTCTGTAGACACTGATGTGTTAGCGCCGTTGTGAATTGGTTTTATTAGCGTTCATTTGTATGATGTAACTAATAAGGATTGTTCTGTTCATCACTCCACTCAGCGCTATATACTCCGCGACATATCGTTTTGTGGAGTTCATTATGTCCCGCTTTTTGCGCCATTCTCTCTTTGCTGGCCTGCTCGCGCTGAGTGCTTTTAACAGCCAGGCAAGCCGCGTAATTACCGATCAGCTTGGTCGTCAGGTCACCCTGCCCGATCGCGTTGACCGCGTCGTCGTGTTGCAGCATCAGACGCTGAACCTGCTGGTTCAGCTTAACGCCACCGACAAAATTGTCGGTATCCTCGCTAACTGGAAACAGCAGCTTGGCGACAGCTATGCGCAGCTGGTGCCGGAACTGACGCATAAAGCAATGCTCGGCGACCTCACCCACGTTGACGTGGAAAGCCTGGTGGCGCTGCATCCGCAGGCGGTATTTGTCACCAACTACGCCCCGCAGGAGATGATTAATAAAATTTCCGCGCTGGGCATCCCGGTTATCGCGATTTCTTTACGCCATGACGACCCCGGCCAGCAGGGGAAGATAAACCCCGGTATGCAGAATGAAGAACGGGCCTATAACCTCGGATTGAAAGAAGGTATTACGCTGATCGGCGAGGTGGTCAATAAGCCGCAGGAGGCGAAAGCCCTGATTGACGCCGCTTTCGCCGGCCGCAAGCTGGTCAGCGACCGCCTGGGTTCCCTGCCCCAACAACAGCGGGTGCGCGCCTATATGGCTAACCCGTCGCTCACCACCTACGGCTCGGGCAAATATACGGGCCTGATGATGGCCCATGCCGGTGCCTTAAACGTTGCGGCAGCAACCGTACAGGGATTTAAGCAGGTCAGCATGGAGCAGGTTATCGCCTGGAATCCACAGGTGATTTTTGTGCAGGACCGCTACCCTGAGGTCGTCGGTGAAATCAACCAGGATGCGCAGTGGCAATCCATCGACGCAGTGAAAAACCATCGCGTCTGGCTGATGCCTGCCTACGCTAAGGCGTGGGGTTATCCCATGCCGGAGGCAATAGGTCTGGGCGAGCTGTGGATGGCGAAAAAGCTCTACCCGGAAAAGTTCCGCGATATCGACATGCAGCAGCAGGCCGATCGCTGGTATCAGCGCTTCTACCGCACCCATTATGTCGACGATGCTGCGCGTACTGGCAGCCGGTAGTTTGCGGCCCGTCTGGCCGGAGCTGATGACCGCTTTTAACGCGCAAAGCGGCCTCGCGGCTGAAACGCTATTCGGCCCGGCCGGGCTGCTGCGTGAGCGTATTGAGCAGGGCGAGCCGTGTGCCCTTTTCGCCTCCGCCAGTCTGGCGCATGCGGATGCGCTGGTGCGGCAAGGGATGGCAAGCGAAAGCCGGGTTTTTACCGCTAACCGCCTCTGCCTGACCGCCAGAGCCGAAGTGGTGAATGCTGCGGACAGCTGGCTCACTCTGCTACAGCGCCCGGAACTGCGGCTGGCGACCTCAACGCCGCTCAGCGATCCTTCAGGCGATTACACCTGGCAGATGTTCGCCGCGCTGGAGAGGCGTTATCCAGGTTTGGGTGACAATCTTCGCCAGCGCGCGCAGACGCTGGTAGGCGGCGCCGACAGCCTTCCGTTGCCCGCAGGCGCGCTGGCCGCGCACTGGCTGTTGAGCAATGGTTACGCCGATCTCTTTATTGGCTACGCCAGCTATGCGCCGCGTCTGGCGATGTTCCCTGCCCTCAGGGTGTTCGACATTCCTGCCGCTGACAATATTTTTGCGCACTATGGCTATGCGATCTGTCAGCCATCGGCCCAGCCGCTGGCGCGTTTTCTGCACTCGGCAACGGCGCAGACGATGCTGCTGCAATATGGTTTTTTTTGAAGATTTGAAAATAGGAGCTGATGCAAGATTCTTGCTGCAAGCCCTGGTTTG
>NZ_DJDN01000051.1:7762-8557 GCF_002431095.1 Pantoea sp. UBA5923
GAGCCACAGAGTTAAGCGGCAGGGTTGTGTTTTAGCCGCTGCGACGCGATGCTGGGCGCTGTTATTTCCACCAGCAGGAGAAATGATGGAAAACCCCCTCTGCCGCGCGCTACAGCTAGCGTTCCCTCTGATTCAGGCCCCGATGGCGGGCGTCTCCACCCCGGAACTGGCCGCCGCCGTAAGTAACGCTGGCGCGCTGGGTTCGATTAGCCTCGGCGCGTCAAATCTGGCGCAGGCCAGCGCCATGCTGAGCCGTCTGCGTCAGCTGACCACCGGACCGGTTAATATCAATCTCTTCTGCCACGCGCCGCCGCAGCGCGATACTGAGCGTGAAAGCGCCTGGCTGGCGCGGTTTACACCGCTGTTTGAGCAGTATGGCGCGTCGCCGCCTCTGTCGCTGACTGAGATCTACCCCACTTTTAATATCGACTCCCCGCTGCTTGAGCCGATCCTGAATGCGGCTCCCGCAGCGGTAAGCTTTCACTTCGGCCTGCCGGAACAGAAAGTTATCGACCAGCTGAAAAGGCAAGGCATAGTGACGCTGGCCAGCGCTACCTCCGTTGACGAAGCGCGCCTGGCCGCTGCCGCAGGCATCGATTTCGTGGTAGCACAGGGCATTGAGGCGGGCGGCCATCGCGGCATTTTCGATCTGCAAAAAACGGATACGCAAATGAGCACCATGACGCTGGTGCAGGCGATAGTCAGGTCGTGCGACCTTCCCGTTATCGCCGCAGGCGGCATTATGGACGGCAACGCCATCGCCGCCATGATGAAGCTGGGCGCAACGGGCGTGCA
>NZ_DJDN01000084.1:0-190 GCF_002431095.1 Pantoea sp. UBA5923
GTCCAATCGCCACCAGCTCGCGTACCGTCATGCCTTCGGCGGCAGGCAGCTGCTGCGGCAGATAGGCGACCTCGCGCGCAAAGGCTTTACTGTTCCAGGCTTCGACCGGCGTACCGTTGAGCAGTACGCGTCCCTCGCTGGCGGTCTGGTGCCGTCCCAGCATTTTTAACAGCGTGGACTTGCCGGAGCC
>NZ_DJDN01000084.1:315-2464 GCF_002431095.1 Pantoea sp. UBA5923
CAGCGTGGACTTGCCGGAGCCGTTGTGGCCGATAAGCGCGGTGACTTTGCCAGGCGGAAAGGTTAATGAGAGCGGATGCAGCAGCGTGCGGCCGGGCACGTGAAAGCTGACATTATCCAGCGTAAAAGTGGCTGCGTCGTGCGGAGGCTGCATGGTCATCCCAGGTTAAACGGGCGCCGCGGCGCCCGGTTGCATCAGAAACGGAAAGTAGCGGTGCCGATAATTTGTCGCTCCGCGCCCCAGTAGCAGGCGTAGTCGCGGTAACAGCTGGCCACATAGTCGCGGTCAAACAGGTTTTTCACGTTGACGCCCACTGACGAGCCAGGCAGACCGAAACGGCCCAGATCATATTTCAGCGTCGCATCGACCGTGGTGTAGCCAGCGACATCAAAGTTCTGGTTTGAGTTCGCGCCGTTGCGCTCATTTTCCTCATACAATCCTTTGCTTTCGCCGACGTAACGCACACCTGCGCCGACGGTGACGCCGGAGAGCGCGGTCTCATGGAAGGTATAATCCGCCCACAGCGACGCCATATGCTTCGGCACCTGCACCGGCGTGCGCCCTTTCAGCTGTGTATCGTGGGTATATTCCGCGTCGGTGTAGGTGTAGGCGGCCGTCAGGTCGATATTGGCGTTAACTGCCGCTTTCGCCTCCAGCTCTACGCCGCGCGAGCGGATTTCGCCGCTCTGCACGCTGAATAATTTATTTACCGGATCGGCCGTCAGGTTTTTAGTTTTGGTCAGCTGATAAACCGCAGCGGTCATGGTGATCGGGCGATCCTTCGGCACATATTTCACGCCCGCTTCATACTGTTTGGCGCGTGAAGGATCAAAAGCCTGACCTGCGTAGGTAGAACCAGAGTTGGGAATAAAGGCTTCGCTGTAGCTGAAGTAGGGCGCGATACCGTTATCGAACACATAGTTCAGACCGCCGCGCCAGGTAAAGGCCTGATCGTTCTGGCGATCAAAGGCTCCGCTAAAAAGATTGTATACCGACGTCATGGCGTAATCGTAACGGCCGCCCAGCGTCAGCACCCAGCGGTTCCACGCCATCTGATCCTGCGCATAAAGGCCGGTCTGACGCTGTTTATCAAGGTGCTGGAAAGGATCGAACGGCGTAACGCTCTCATCGCCATATTGCGGGTTAACGGCATTCAGGCTGCTGGCGGTGCCAAATTGCGCATTGATATCGTTACGCGTGCGCTGGAAATCCACGCCCAGCAGCAGCGTATGGTCCAGCGCGCCGGTGGCGAATTTAGCCTGCGCCTGGGTATCGACGGCGAACTGATTCAGCTCTTCCTCAGAGACCGCCGAACCGCGCGTAATGGACTGGGTAGCGGCATCAAAGCCGTTGCCGTAAATGCTGCGATAGTCGGTGCGCAGATCGGCGTAGCGCAGGTTCTGACGTACCGTCCAGGTCTCGTTGAAGCTGTGCTCGAAGTTGTAGCCCACCATTTTGGTGTTGCGCGAGATTTTGTTGCTCTCTTCGCCTTCATCAAAATTAGTCGGCAGCTTGTATTCGCTGCCGTCCGCGCGCCTGATCGGCACCACCGTACCCTGACGCGGCAGCCAGCCGTAATAGCCGGTTTCCGGCTCGTTCTGGAAATAGGTCAGCAGGTCGAAGCGGGTGTTTTCGTCCGGGCGCCAGCTGAACGAGGGCGCAATGGTGTAGCGTTTCTCTTTATTCCGTTCCTGCTGCGCGTCGGCGCTGCGCGCAAGGCCGGTCAGGCGGTAGCTGTAGACGCCGTCGTCATCCAGCGAGCCGCCGAAATCGAACCCGGTAGAGAAAAGGTTGTCGCTACCCATCTGGAACTGCACTTCGCGCAGCGTTTCCTGTGTTGGACGCTTGCTCACCAGCGCCACTACGCCGCCGGGATTGCTCTTGCCGTAGAGCACTGAAACCGGGCCGCGCAGCAGCTCGGCGCGCTCCAGGAAGTAAGGATCGATAGCGAATTCAGAATAGTTGTCGCCCTGCAGCTTCAGGCCATCAAGATACTGGTTGGTGTTGGTTTCGCTAAAGCCGCGAATCGACAGCGCATCGATCACCTGCGAGCTGCCGCGGTTGCCGGTCAGGACGCCCGGCGTGTAGTTGAACGCCTCTTTTACCGATGTTACCTGACGCTTTTCCATCTCTTCGCGCGTCACCACCG
>NZ_DJDN01000084.1:2593-3045 GCF_002431095.1 Pantoea sp. UBA5923
TCTCTTCGCGCGTCACCACCGAAACCGACTGCGGGTTTTTCTCAATCGGCGTATCGGTTTTGGTGCCGGTGGCGCTCTGTCTGGCGGCGATGGTCGGCGCCGGGCCCCATGCGCTCTCCTGCGCCGCGGCAGAAGCAGCATCCGACGAAACCACCAGCGTCTCCTCAGCCAGCGCGGAGGCGCTTACTGAGCCCAGAATGACGGCAATGCTCAAAGCCAGCGGACGGCGAGCAAGCGCGCCGCGCAGGTAACAAGGAAAAGTCGTTCGCGCATTCATAGTAGTGTCTCTTGAATAATGTGGGCAGGCGAATGGAAACGAGAATGATTATTATGCCGAATGGATTTTAGGCGAAACTCTTACTTTTCTGCAAGGGATAATCCCGCGCGCAGCGCCGTCTGGCGGGCATTCGCGCAGTATTGATCAGGCACAAAAAAAGGGCGCCGTAGCGCCC
>NZ_DJDN01000084.1:3257-4853 GCF_002431095.1 Pantoea sp. UBA5923
AGCGCGTCGGGATCGAGCGCCCATACCGGCAGCGAACGCCAGGTGCTGCTGCCGTTGCCGCAGACGAAATTGCCCGCTGAGTCGATGTTCATCATGGAGACATCTTCCGGCGGCGTCAGCACCAGCGGCATTGGCGCCTGGTTGTCCAGGTAGCGACGATAGATCTGCATTGCGCCGCTTGCGCCGTACAGCTTGCTCGGCTGGTTATTGTCGCGGCCCACCCAGGTAATAGCGACCTCTTTGCCGTCGACGCCGGCGAACCAGCTGTCGATCAGGTCGTTAGTGGTACCGGTTTTGCCCGCCAGATGCGCTTTGGGATAACGCGCGCCCAGCGCCCGCGCCGTACCGTGATCGGCTACCTGCTGCATCGTGTAGAGCGTCAGATAGGCGGCCTGCGCCGGCTCTACGCGCTGCGCCTGCGGGAAGCTCTGATAGAGCACAGTGCCGTCTTCCGCGATAACGGAACGCACCGCCGAGAGCGGCGCGCGGTTGCCGCCGCTGGCGATCGACTGGAACGCCTGCGCCACTTCAATCGGCGTCAGGTTCAGCGCGCCGAGCAGCATCGCTGGCACCGGGTTCAGCTGATCTTTCGGCACGCCCAGTTTGGTCCAGGTATCCACCACCGCGTCCAGCCCCAGCGTCATACCGAGATTTACCGTCGGCACGTTCATGGAGTTGGTCAGCGCATCCACCAGCATCACCTTGCCGCTGAAGCGACGATCGTCGTTCATCGGTTTCCAGACGGTGCCGTTCGGCTGTTTCAGCGCGATAGGCTCATCGGCGATCCAGCTGTTTAGACGATAGGTGTTCGGCTGGCTGAGCGCGGTCAGATAGGTGGCCGGTTTCGCCAGCGAGCCAATAGAGCGACGCGCCTGCAGCGCGCGGTTGTAGCCGGCGAACTGCGGATCCGCGCCGCCTACCATGGCGCGCACTTCGCCGCTGAAGCGGTCAACTACCACCATCGCGGTTTCCAGATCTTTCAAGCCACGCTGTTTTTTCAGCGCCGGAATACCGTCAAGCACCGCTTTTTCCGCTGCGTCCTGCGATACCGGATCGAGCGTGGTGAAGATCTTCACGCCGGAGAGATCCTTCACCTTATCGCCCAGCTTCGCCTGCAGCTCGTTGCGCACCATCTGCATAAAGGCGGGCTGCGGCGTGATCACGCCGCCCTTCGGCTGTACGCCGAGCGGACGCGCCGAGAGCATGTCATACAGCTCCTGATCGATCACCTTCTGCTGCTGCAGCAGACGCAGCACCAGGTTGCGTCGCTCCAGCGCCAGCTTCGGATTACGCCACGGGTTATAGAGCGAGGCGCCTTTCACCATGCCCACCAGCATCGCCTGCTGATCGAGGCTCAGCTCATCGACCGGACGGCCAAAATAGTAGAGGCTCGCCAGCGGGAAACCGCGGATCTGGTCGTTGCCCGCCTGACCGAGATAGACCTCGTTCAGGTAGAGCTCCAGAATGCGATCCTTGCTGTAGCGTGCATCCATAATGACCGCCATATAGGCTTCACGCGCTTTACGCCACAGCGAACGCTCGTTGGTCAGGAACAGGTTTTTCACCAGCTGCTGCGTCAGCGTACTGCCGCCCTGC
>NZ_DJDN01000084.1:4977-6625 GCF_002431095.1 Pantoea sp. UBA5923
GTCAGCGTACTGCCGCCCTGCACCGCTTTCCCGGCCGTGATATTGGCGAGGAAGGCGCGGCCGATAGAATAAGGGCTGATGCCGTCATGCTCGTAGAAATGACGATCTTCGGTGGCGATCAGCGTATCGACCAGCAGATCCGGAAAACCGGCGCGCGGCACAAACAGGCGCTGCTCGCCGTTCGGCGACTGCAACATGGTGATCAGGCGTGGATCGAGGCGGAAGAAGCCAAAATCGCGACCGGAATCGATGTTTTTAATTTCGCCCAGCTCATCGCCGTCGAACACCATCTGCGCGTGCACCTGCCCCTCTTTGCTGTCCGGGAAATCAAACGGACGGCGCAGCAGATCGATGGTGTTGCCTTTTACCGAGAACTCGCCGGGACGCGTAATGCGCGACACCTCGCGATACTGCGTGCCTTCCAGCAGCGCAATCATCTCTTTTTTGTTGTAGGCCATGCCTGGTTCCAGGCTGACCATGCGGCCATAAACCGTCGCGGGTAGCTGCCACACTTTTCCGTCGATGCGGGCGCGGATCTCAGAGTCGAGGTAAACACCCCAGACGGCCATGACGATCACAAACACAAGGAACAGCCTGATAAGCCAGCTTAACCAGCGACGCTTCCCGCGCGGCGGACGCTTTCCTTTACTTTTACGCGGCACAGGCGCTTTCTCCTCAACCTCATCATCAAAATCATCATTATCAAAATCGTCTTCATCCCTGCGGCGACCCCGGCGCGTAGCGTTACGCGGCGGCTTGGGCTGTTTTCCTTTGCGCCCAATGGGTTCGCGATCGTTCCCAGACATTGGTTTCATTCTCCAGGCATTACGTTGGCTGCGCCGATACTCTAGCGGCTTTTACCTCTTCCGCATGGCGGAACCCTCTGAAATCGATCCAGCTGGCTCAACCTTGCGGGGAATATTTTTTGGTGCGCCTTGTGGGCAAGGCGCTGGCCGGATCGTCGGGCCAGAGATGTCGGGGATAGCGCCCTTTCATCTCTTTTTGCACCTCCGGATACGCGCCGCGCCAGAAGGCGGCCAGGTCGCGGGTAATCTGCAACGGACGCTGCGCGGGCGATAACAGCTCCAGCACCAGCGGCACGCGCCCCTCCGCCACGGCGGGATTGCTCGCCTCGCCAAACATTTCCTGAATGCGCACCGCCAGCGCGGGCGGTTTGTCGGCATGGTAGCGAATGGGCAGTCGGCTTCCGGTCGGCACAGTGTAATGAGTTGGCAGCGCACTATCCAGCCGCTGGCGTTGTGACCATGTGAGCAAATGTAATAGCGCGCTGACAAGGTTAACCGCCTGCAACGATTTCAGATCGCGCACCGCGCCCATCTCCGGCAGCAGCCACACATCGAGCGTCGCCAGCAGCGTTTCATCATCTACGGCGGGCCATGTCTCTTCCGGCAACCACTGCGCCGCGCACTGCAGCCGCACGCGTAGCTGTTCCGCTGCCTCGCTCCAGCCCAGCACTGCCAGACCCT
Organism: Pantoea sp. UBA5923; assembly: GCF_002431095.1. Classification (NCBI taxonomy): domain Bacteria; kingdom Pseudomonadati; phylum Pseudomonadota; class Gammaproteobacteria; order Enterobacterales; family Erwiniaceae; genus Pantoea; species Pantoea sp. UBA5923. The sequence continues at coordinate 6,465 of NZ_DJDN01000084.1, forward strand.
TTTGCGCGACCCAGCGCAGCATCGCCGCGTGCAGCACCTCAGGCTGCGGACGCGCCATCGGCTGCGCCTTTAACACCAGCACGCCAGCCTGTTCGCGACGCAGCGCGCGCAGCGTGCCTTTCTCTTCGTCCCATTCGACTTCGGTGCGCACCTCCACCAGC
>NZ_DJDN01000053.1:0-33084 GCF_002431095.1 Pantoea sp. UBA5923
CCCACTGGCCGTAACCGGTCAGCTGGTCATTAATCTGGGTTTCACCTTTGAAGCCGAAGCGAACATAAGACTGATCGCCATCATCACCAGTGCTGTCAGAAAATTGGTGACGCGCATCTACTTTGCCGTACAGATCCAGCTTATTGCCGTCTTTATTATAAACTTCTGCTGCGTTTGCTGCGCCGGCAGCTAACAGAGCAGGGATAACCACTGCAAGAATGTTGCGCTTCATCATTATTTATTACCCTCATTGGAGTTTATTCGGACACCTGCCACTGCCGTCAAGAAACCGTTACGGAACCCTGAGAGAAGTTTGGTGTCTTCCTGTGTCTGCACGCATCTTTCCATCCTGTAGCGGGATATGCCACTGTGAAAATGCTACTAAACTCGTAATCTGGTTTCTAAAAGCAAATTTGTATTGCAGGATGTAAATTTTGGGGAACTTTGTGAGACAACTCAAAATTTACAAAAATAAAAAAAGGCCGACAGTGTCGGCCTCTTTATATATATGAATTTCTTATAATTAATCGTTAATTTTAGAAGTTTGCATTACGCGGCGTGCGTGGGAAAGGGATAACGTCCCTTACATTTTGTACGCCGGTGACATAGGCGATTAAACGTTCAAAGCCTAAGCCAAAGCCAGAATGCGGTACGGTGCCGTAACGACGCAGATCGCGATACCACCAGTAATCTTCTTTATTCAGGCCCATCTCTTCCAGACGCGCGTCGAGCACGTCGAGACGCTCTTCACGCTGCGAGCCGCCGATAATTTCGCCGATGCCAGGCGCCAGTACATCCATCGCCGCCACGGTTTTATTGTCTTCGTTAAGGCGCATATAGAACGCCTTAATGTCTTTCGGATAGTTTTTCACCACCACCGGCGCTTTAAAGTGCTGCTCGGCCAGATAGCGCTCGTGCTCTGAAGAGAGGTCAATGCCCCAGGAAACCGGGTTTTCAAAAGTCTGACCGCAGTTTTCCAGAATAGTGATGGCATCGGTATAGTCGACCTGCGCGAAGTCAGTTGAGATAAAGCGCTCAAGACGATCGACCGCCTCTTTGTCCACGCGTTCGGCAAAGAACGCCATATCGTCGGCGCGCTCGTCCAGCACCGCTTTAAACACATATTTCAGCATCGCTTCGGCGAGCGCGGCGGCGTCATCCAGCGTGGCGAAGGCGATCTCCGGCTCCAGCATCCAGAACTCCGCCAGGTGACGGCTGGTGTTAGAGTTTTCGGCGCGGAAGGTTGGGCCGAAGGTATAGATTTTCGACAGCGCGCAGGCGTAGGTTTCGCCGTTCAGCTGGCCGGAAACGGTCAGGAAGGCCTCTTTGCCGAAGAAATCTTCGTTGAAGTCAACGGCGCCCTGCGGCGTGCGCGGCAGATTTTCCAGATCCAGCGTCGAAACGCGGAACATCTCGCCGGCGCCTTCGGTATCCGAGGCGGTGATCAGCGGGGTTGAGACCCAGAAATAGCCGTTTTCGTGGAAGAAGCGATGCAGCGCCTGCGCCAGGGTATGGCGTACGCGCGCGACGGCGCCGATCAGATTGGTGCGCGGACGAAGATGCGCCACTTCGCGCAGGTACTCAATGCTGTGGCGTTTCGCCGCCATTGGATAGGTATCGGGATCGTCCACCCAGCCGGTGACTTCTACGCGGGTCGCCTGGATCTCAAACGCCTGACCCTGGCCCGGCGAGGCTACCACGGTGCCGGTAATAATCACGGAACAGCCGGTGGTGAGGCGCAGAACGTCATCCTGATAATTATTCAGAGAATTATTCACAACGGCCTGAACGGGATTAAAGCAGGAACCGTCATAAACGGCGACGAAGGAAAGACCGGCTTTTGAATCTCTTCGGGTACGCACCCAACCACGTACGGTGACTTCACTGTCAACCGCGACGCGACCGTGCAGTACGTCCGCTACAGGCACTACGCTCATAAATATCTCTCTATATAGAAGAAGTGAGTTTAAACAGTTCCCCAGACCGGGGTTTTGCTATGTTACTTGCGAGTCGCAAGGAAACAAGCAAAATCCGGCGGGACGGCAGATTTATTACAGCAGAAGCGGGGCGCGTCAACGCCCCGATAAAGCGGGGATTAGCTGGCTTTTTTCACCAGCGGCAGATCGAAGGCTTTGCGCAGGGCTCTGACGAAGGCTTGATCCTGACAAATCGTTTTGCCCGGACTGTCGGAGAGTTTCGCCACCGGCTTGCCGTTACATTCCACCAGTTTGATAACGATATTAAGCGGCGTAACGCCGGGAATATCGCAGGTCAGGCGCGTACCGATGCCAAACACCACGCTGGCGCGCTGGCCGAAGTGGCGATAGAGCGCCAGCGCCTTATCCAGAGTGAGGTTGTCGGAGAAAACCAGCGTTTTGCTGTGCGGATCGATGCCCAGCTTTTCATAATGGGCCAGCGCTTTTTCGCCCCATTCAACGGGATCGCCTGAGTCATGGCGCAGCCCCTGATAGCGGCTGGCGAAATTAACGCCGAAGTCGCGCAGGAAAGCGTCCATGGCGATACAGTCAGTAAGCGCGATGCCAAGCTGGCCGTCATATTCGTCGAGCCACGCCTGCAGCGCCGCGCGCTGGCTGTTGGCCAGTACCGGGCTGATCTGCTGAAAGGCCTGAAACCATTCGTGCGCCTGGGTGCCGACCGGCGTCAGCTCAAGGCGGCGCGCCAGATCGTAGTTGCTGGTGCCGATAAGCCAGGGAAAATCCTGCTTCAGCGTGGCGACAATGGCGTGCTGCACATCGCGGGAAAAACGGCGACGCGTGCCGAAATCCATCAGGCGAAAGCGCGACATATCAATATCGGCAACTTCGTGGCGAAAAGCGCTCAGCTTCTGCTGCAGATGATCGACCGCCTGTTGCGCGCCGGTATGCGGTGAACGGTGGCGGTGCACCACCTCGCTGATCAGCGCCAGGAGCGGCACTTCCCATAAGATGACTTCGCGCCAGGGGCCGGTAATGCGAATAGCAAGATGGCCGTCGCGGTTACGCACCTGCACCTGTTCGGGGTTGTAACGAAAATCGCGCAGCCAGTTAAGGTAGTCAGACTGGAAGAAGGGCAGGCTGGACAGATACGTATATTCGTCATCGGTCAGCGCAAGCGTCTGCATGGCATTAATGGCCTCGCGAATCTCATTCGCATAGAGACCGAGCAGATCGTCGCCGCGGCAACGAAACTCAGCCGCCACCGTGACATCGTGGTAACGGTGAAAGACGGCTTGCTGCATATGAAGCTTGTAAGCGTCAGTATCCAGCAGTGAAGTCAGTATCGGGGAAGCATGTCCTGTCATGGTGCGTTTCAGCATCCTGTTCGGCGGCGCAGAGCCCGGTGTGTAAAAGTCATAAAGACGCAGGAGTATAAATCAGTAACTGCGACTGATCACAGCATATTTCAAGCCCACAGGTCGAGGTGAAAACGTGCCGTTGTTAATGAATTGTAGCTATTTATGCCGAGACATGCATTGTGCATGGCAAGCTAAAGGCAACGCGCTTAGACTTTGGCGGTAAACCTATAACAATGCGAGACGGAATATGACGCAACAGCCCCAAATTAAATATCGCCACGACTATCGTGCGCCGGATTACACCATCACCGATATCGATCTGACCTTTGCGCTTGATGCCGCCACGACGCGCGTCACCGCAATCAGCCAGGTTAAACGGCTCGGCGATGCACAGGCTGAGCTGCGTCTCGATGGCGAAGCGTTGACCCTGATTTCCATTGAAGTGGACGGCTCGCCCTGGAGCGCCTGGCGCCAGGAAGAGGGGGCGCTGGTGCTGAGCCAGCTGCCGGCCCAGTTCCAGCTTAAGATCGTCAACGATATTCACCCTGATAAAAACACCGCGCTGGAAGGGCTTTATCAGTCTGGCGAAGCGCTCTGCACCCAGTGCGAAGCCGAAGGCTTCCGTCATATTACCTGGTATCTGGATCGCCCCGACGTGCTGGCGCGCTTCACCACGACCATTATCGCCGACGAGGCGCGCTATCCTTACCTGCTCTCTAACGGCAACCGCATCGACGGCGGCAAAACAGAGCAGGGTAAGCACTGGGTTAAATGGCAGGATCCCTTCCCGAAACCCTGTTATCTCTTTGCGCTGGTGGCGGGTGATTTCGACGTGCTGCGCGACAGCTTTAAAACCCGTTCCGGCCGCGACGTCGCGCTGGAGATCTTTGTCGACCGCGGCAATCTGGATCGCGCCGACTGGGCGATGACCTCGCTGAAGAACAGCATGAAGTGGGATGAGGAGCGTTTCGGCCTGGAGTATGACCTCGACATCTTTATGATCGTCGCCGTCGATTTCTTCAATATGGGCGCGATGGAGAACAAAGGCCTGAACGTCTTTAACTCCAAATATGTGCTGGCGAAGGCGGAAACCGCGACCGACAAAGACTACCTCGGCATTGAAGCGGTCATCGGCCACGAATATTTCCATAACTGGACCGGCAACCGCGTCACCTGCCGCGACTGGTTCCAGCTCAGCCTGAAAGAGGGCCTGACCGTGTTCCGCGACCAGGAGTTCAGCTCCGATCTCGGTTCGCGCGCGGTCAACCGCATCGATAACGTACGCGTGATGCGCGGCGCACAGTTCGCCGAAGATGCAAGCCCGATGGCGCACCCGATCCGCCCGGATCAGGTCATGGAGATGAATAACTTCTATACCCTCACCGTGTACGAAAAGGGATCGGAAGTGATCCGCATGATGCATACGCTGCTCGGCGAGGAGAATTTCCAGAAAGGGATGCAGCTCTATTTTGAGCGCCACGACGGCAGCGCGGCGACCTGTGACGACTTTGTGCAGGCGATGGAGGATGCCTCCAACGTCGATCTGTCGCAGTTCCGCCGCTGGTACAGCCAGAGCGGCACCCCGGTGCTGACGGTGCGCGACGACTACAACCCAGAGCTGGAGCAGTACACGCTGCATGTCACGCAGCACACGCCGCCGACTGCCGATCAGAAAGAGAAGCTGCCGCTGCATATTCCGCTTGATATCGAACTCTACGATAACGAAGGCAAGGTGATCCCGCTGCAGCATAACGGCCACCCGGTGCACAACGTTCTCAACGTGACCGAAGAGTTTCAGACCTTTATCTTCGATAACGTCTACTTCCAGCCGGTGCCGTCGCTGCTGCGTGAATTCTCCGCGCCGGTGAAGCTGGACTATAAGTGGAGCGACGCCCAGCTGACCTTCCTGATGCGCCATGCGCGCAACGACTTTGCGCGCTGGGATGCGGCGCAGAGCCTGCTGGCGACCTATATCCGCCTTAACGTGGCGCGCCACCAGCAGGGTCAGCCGCTGTCGCTGCCGCTGCACGTCGCCGACGCCTTCCGGGCGGTGCTGCTGGACGAAGGCCGCGATCCGGCGCTGACCGCGCTGATCCTGACGCTGCCGAGCGAGAATGAGATCGCCGAACTGTTTGAGGTGATCGATCCGCAGGCGATCGCCACGGTGCGCGAAGCGCTGCTGCGCACGCTGGCTACCGAACTGGCGGATGAATTCTTTGCCGTTTACAACGCGAATCAGCAAAGCGAATACCGGATTGAGCACGACGCGATGGGACAGCGCGCCCTGAAGAATATCTGTCTGAGCTATCTGGCGTTCGGCGACGTTGAGCTGGCGGATAAGCTGGTGCAGACGCAGTACCATCAGGCGAACAATATGACGGACGCGCTGGCGGCGCTGGCGGCTTCGGTCGCGGCTCAGCTGCCGTGTCGCGACGCCCTGCTGGCGCACTATGACGAGCGCTGGCATCAGGATGGTCTGGTAATGGACAAGTGGTTTATGCTGCAGGCCACCAGCCCGTCGCTGGATGCGCTGTCAAAAGTGCGCGAGCTGCTGCATCACCGTTCGTTCACCATGAGCAACCCTAACCGCATCCGCGCGCTGATCGGCGCGTTCGCCTCCGGCAATCCGTCGGCGTTCCACGCCAAAGACGGCAGCGGCTATCAATTCCTGGTTGAGATGCTGACCGATCTCAATACCCGCAACCCGCAGGTGGCGGCGCGTATGATTGAGCCGCTGATCCGTCTGAAGCGTTACGACGCCGATCGCCAGGCGCTGATGCTTCAGGCGCTGGAAACCCTGAAAGGGCTGGATAAGCTCTCAGGCGATCTCTATGAGAAGATCACCCGAGCGCTGAACGCGTAAACAGTAGAGGCGGGTAAACCCCGCCTTTTTGTTAGCCAGCCGTACTTACCTTAACGCTGGTGGGCGTAGCGCACCGGCTGTTCGCTTTCGCTGCGTCGCATCACGCGGTCCAGCACTTCCGCCTCCAGCTCCGCCAGCCTGACCGATCCGCGACGGCGCGGCCGCGGCAAATCAACCAGTAAATCGAGCCCTATTTGTCCCTCTTCAATCAGCAGCACACGATCCGCCATCGCCACGGCTTCGCTGACGTCATGCGTCACCAGCAGTACGGTAAAGTGGTGCTGCTGCCATAACGATTCAATCAGCCCCTGCATTTCGATACGCGTCAGCGCATCCAGCGCGCCGAGCGGCTCGTCGAGCAGCAGCAGGCCGGGACGGTGGATCAACGCACGCGCCAGCGCCACGCGCTGTTTCTGTCCGCCGGAAAGCGCGGCGGGCCATTCGTTGGCACGCTCCGCCAGCCCGACCGCCTCCAGCGCTTCAAGCGCCGCGCCGCGCCATCCGCGTCCTTTCAGCCCGAGGCCGACATTATCAATCACGCGCTTCCACGGCAGCAGACGCGCATCCTGAAACATCAGGCGGGTATCTTCGCGCGCCGTCTGCAGCGGCGCGTTGCCCGCCAGCAGCTCGCCCTGAGTGGTTTGCTCCAGTCCCGCCAGCAGGCGCAGCAGCGTACTTTTACCGCAGCCGCTGCGGCCGACTACCGCGACAAACTGGCCGGAAGGAATATGCAGATCGATATTGTTCAGGATGGTGCGGTTGCCGTATTGCTTGCTGACGCCGTTGACGCCGACCGGCGTGCCGGCATTGAGCCGCGCCGGAGAGAGTGTATTGCTCATGCGTTCTCCTCCTTCAGTTGCCAGGCTGGATGCCAGCGCAGCCAGACACGCTCCAGCAGCAGGGCGGCGACATCCGCCAGCTTGCCGAGCAGCGCATAAAGAATAATGGCGACAACCACCACGTCGGTTTGCAGAAATTCACGCGCGTTCATCGCCAGATAACCGATGCCTGAGTTAGCGGAGATGGTCTCGGCGACGATCAGCGTCAGCCACATCAGGCCGAGCGCGAAACGCACGCCAACCATAATCGAGGGCAGGGCGCCAGGCAGGATCACCTGAATAAACAGGCTCCAGCCCGACAGGCCGTAGCTGCGCGCCATCTCCACCAGGCCGCGATCGATATTGCGGATGCCGTGGTAGGTATTCAGGTAGATCGGGAACAGCGTGCCGAGCGCCACCAGGAAAATCTTCGCCGCTTCGTCAATGCCGAACCAGAGGATCACCAGCGGGATCAGTGCCAGATGCGGCACGTTGCGCAGCATCTGTACCGAGGTATCCAGCAGCCGTTCGCCAAGACGTGACGTGCCGGTGATCAATCCCAGAATCAGCCCGATAGAGCCGCCGATGCTGAAGCCGATCAGCGCGCGCCAGCCGCTAATGGCAAGGTGCTGCCACAGCTCGCCGCTGGCGGCCAGATTCCAGAACGTGATAACGATATTTTCCGGCGATGGCAGAATACGCGTTGAAAGCAGCCCGGTCTGGGAGGCAATTTGCCAAATCACCACCAGCAGCGCGGGGAAAATCCAGGGCACCAGCTGATTAGTAATGCGTTTGGTGGTTTTCGCCATCATCTCTTCCTCAGCTCTGCGATACTTTCTGCGGACGGAAATCGTTGGCGACGGTTTCGCCAAATGCCTGAACGTTGCGCGGTTGCGGGATCGACGGCACGTTCAGATCCAAATGCGGGAAGAGCAGCTCGCCAACGCGATACGCCTCTTCCAGATGCGGATAGCCTGACAGAATAAAGGTCTCAATGCCGAGATCGGCATACTCCTGCATGCGCGCGGCAACGGTTGGGCCGTCGCCGACTAATGCTGTGCCTGCGCCGCCGCGCACCAGACCCACGCCCGCCCACAGGTTCGGGCTAATCTCCAGCCGATCGCGCCGTCCGCCGTGTAGCGCAGCCATACGCTGCTGGCCGACCGAATCGGTACGGGCGAACGCGGCCTGCGCTTTCTCGATGGTGGCGTCGTCCAGATGGGCAATCAGACGGTCGGCAGCGCGCCAGGCCTCTTCATTGCTCTCCCGGACAATCACATGCAGACGAATGCCGAAGCGCACCTTGCGCCCCTGTGCTTCCGCTTTGGCGCGTACCTGGTCGATTTTCTCTTTAACCAGCGCCGGCGGTTCGCCCCAGGTCAGATAGACATCGACCTGCTCGGCGGCCAGATCCTGCGCCGGTTCGGACGATCCGCCGAACCAGAGCGGCGGCCGAGGCTGTTGTACCGGGTCGAACAGCAGACGCGCGCCGCGCACTTTAACGTACTTCCCGGCGTAATCGACCGTTTCGCCTTGCAGTACGCGCCGCCAGACGCGGGTAAATTCCGCCGACTCCACATAGCGCTCATGGTGATCCAGAAACAGACCGTCACCCGCCAGCTCTTCCGGATCGCCGCCGGTGACCAGGTTGAACAGCGCGCGGCCATTGGAGAGGCGATCCAGCGTCGCTGCCTGGCGCGCCGCCTGCGTGGGTGAGATCACGCCGGGGCGCAGCGCCACCAGAAAGCGCAGGCGCTGCGTGACCGGGATCAGCGAGGCGGCCACCAGCCAGGCGTCTTCGCAGGAACGACCGGTCGGGATCAGTACGCCGCCGAAGCCCAGGCGATCGGCGGCCTGCGCAATCTGCTGCAAGTAGCCATAGTCGACCGGACGCGCCCCTTCAGAGGTGCCAAGATAGTGTCCGTCGCCGTGCGTCGGGAGAAACCAGAATACGGATAAGCTCATTATTCACTCCTTATTTATGGGGCGCCGGGATGCCAGATGCGATCGGCAATCGTCAGTTTTACCGGCATCAGATGGCGGCTATAAAAGAGATCGGCGGTATGCTGCTGCGCCGCTGCGGTTTGCTCGCTGACCGGCGAAATGCGGGTCGGCGGACGATGATCGAGATAGCTGGCGATAACCGGTTTTGGCAGGCCCATTGCAGCCGCCAGCAAGTCGATGCTCTGCTGGCGCTGGCTGAGCGTCAGCGCATCGGCCTGACTAAAGGTATCCAGCACCTGCTGAATAAACGCGCCGTTCTGTTCGGTGAACTTACGCGTCGCCAGATAGAAAGAGCCGGTCAGATTAAGCCCGCTGCCGTCGGCCAGCACGCGCACGTGGCCCTGCTGCAGCGCGGCGGAGTAGTAGGGGTCCCAGATAGCCCAGGCATCCACGTCGCCCTGCTGAAAGGCGGCGCGCGCATCGGCGGGCGTCAGATAAACCGGCTGGATATCACTAAAGCTCAGCCCTTCGCGCTGCAGGGCGCGCAGCAGCAGATTGTGCGAGCTGGACCCCTTCTGAAAGGCGACTTTTTTACCTTTAAGATCGGCGACGCTTTTCAGCGGGCTGTTTTTCGCCACCAGAATCACTTCAGACTGGGGTTTAGGCGGCTCCGAGCCGACATAGAGCAGATCGGCGCCTGCCGCCTGGGCAAACAGCGGCGGAATATCGCCGGTACTGCCCAGATCGATACTGTCGACATTCAATGCTTCCAGCATCTGCGGACCGGCGGGAAACTCGATCCACTGAATACGGGTATGCGGGAAACGCTGCTCCAGCAGCCGGTGCGATTTTGCCAGCACCATGCTGACGGAGCCTTTCTGGTAGCCGATGCGGATTTGCGCGGGCGCGTCCGCCGCCTGCGTTTGCAGGCTCAGCACTGCGAGGGCGGCAAGTAGCCAGCCGGTTATCCTTTTCATCCCGGTTCCTTTTCTTAAACAGCCTGAGCCAGAGGGTTGTGATGGCGACTGAGCGCCAGCCAGAACGCCTCGACCGCCTCATCCAGCCGATGCGCCAGCGCCGCCTGCAACTCCGGCTGACGATCGTAATGGGTGATTTGATGGTCTTCGGCAAAGACGCCGTGCAGGATCTCCTGCGCCTTCAGGGCATTCAGCACCGGCTTCAGGGCATAATCGACCGCGAGCATATGGGCTACGCTGCCACCGCTGGCGAGCGGCAGCACCACTTTGTGCTCCAGTGCGCGTTCAGGCAGGAGATCGAGCAGCGTTTTCAGCGCGCCGGAGAAAGAGGCTTTATAAACCGGCGTGGCGACTATCACGCCATCAGCGGCGAGCAAATCTTCACGTAACGCCAGCAGCGCCGGGGCATCAAAACGCGCGTTAATCAGATCGTCCGGCTCAAAGTTCTGAATATTCCAGGGGATCACCTCAACGCCGCGCGCTTCCAGTGCGCGCTGGCACAGAGTAAGCAGCGAAGTCGAACGTGACGGGAAACGCGGGCTGCCAGCTAGCGTAATAACTCGCATCGTTACTCCTTATAACTGAAAGTTATTGATTAGCTATTGTTGAGAACTGATGGTCACATCCTGACAGAGCGGGGAGGAGGGCTTAAATGATTTATCCGGCAATCTAAAGGTGAAATATGCAAAACGCGTCGCTTTGCTCATAAAAGCCGCGGCGGGGGCAGGCAGGAGAGTTACGAATAGTCCTAAAAGGCTGCAACAGATCCAGATGGATAGTTTATAGCGACTAAACAAATAGCAGTAAAAGTATCTCCTTTTTGCTTGCCGCAACCGGTTTATTTACGCGCCTCGTGCTGGGTAATATAAAAAAGGGCTTTGCCGGAGCGCTCCATTTTGGTTGAGCGCTGTTCATCTTCAAGGAAGCCGCATTCTGCCTGGCGCAGTGGGTGCATTTATCAGAATATCGCCATGTCGCTCTGCGCTGGTTATGATGAGCAATTTTCATTTAAGAGTACTAAAATATTCATAATGAAACGCTTTGTGACCTTTTTTACTTTTATAAATAAAATGCGCAGCGCCAGAAAAGTTAAGCGACATAAAGTAACCGCCGCGCTTTTCACCAGATACTTTACCGCGCGTGATAGGTCAGGCAGGGGTAAGAAATCTGAATAAAAGGCTGGCCCTGTTAATAGAAAAAATCTTCTGCCTATACTACCCAACCATGCAGAGTTTAGCTGTTTGCGCTTTTTATTAATATTTCTGCGCCATGCTTTAACGCAATTTTTACAAGTTGTGTAACGCTCGTGCCTTTTCTTTTAATCGACCCTGAGAAAGATGTATGGCAAAGACGCTGTTATCAGTCATTATTCCCACTTATAACGTGGAAAAATATATTGTCGAATGTGTCGACTCCTTGTTGCGTCAGGTTAATGCGCCGACTGAAATTATTATTGTTAACGACAGCTCCACTGACGGTACGCTGGCGCTGGTGCAGCAAAAATATGGCCACCAGCCGCAGGTTCGCATTATCACTACGCCTAACGGCGGCGCGGGCAAGGCGCGCGATATCGGCATCGAGGCCGCGCAAGGGGAGTTTCTTTTCTTCTGCGATCCAGACGATATCGTGCCGGAAGGCTTCGTTGCAGAGCTGCAGCAGGTGACCACCGCGCATCCCGACGTCGATCTCTTTTGCTTTAGTTCGCAGATGTTTGAAGATGGCCGGGAAAACGTCACCCGACCTAAAGTCCGTCACGATCAATTCGGCCTGCAGTCACCGCAGCAGGTATTGTCGCGTCTGCTGAATAATGGCTCTTATACTTCCGCAGCCTGGAACTACGCGGTGAAAAAGAGCGTTGTCGAGCAACACAAACTGCGGTTTATCGATCGCGTGCATGAAGATCATAAATTCACGCTGTCAGTGTTTATTCATACGACTCGTGCCTGGGTTAGCCAGCAAGTTTACTATCGCCAGCGCGTGCGCAGCGGCTCCCTGACCAACAGCCGCAAAGATGATGACTATTTCCTGCAGCGCTACAACGCCTTTATTCAGACCTACGGCATTCTTAAGAATAATCTGGATAATTCACCGCTGAAGGCGCACCTGGAAAAAGCCTATTTAATGCACTCGTTCCGCCTGATGATTTATCTGTCGCTCTACAACGGCACGCCGGTACCGGAATATGTCATCAACGCCATTCGCTTTATGGGCGGCAAGTTTAAGCCGGTTAACGCTAAAGAGTGGCTGCTTATTAATCGTCCGCGTATGTTCATCCTGCTGCAAAAATATAAAGTTACAAAAGAGCTGAAAAAAGCCGCCTGATTTTTCGCTCACATTGAGTCGCCTGCTTACCTGGCTTTATTCATCGCGGATAAATGTTATTTTATATACAGATTTATCCCGCATCAGGTCAGATTAAATCTGGCGCTCAGCGCCAGAGATAAATTTAAGACTATGTCTGGTAGGCAGGTCCGATGATGTGTGCCACGCTTGTGGCCTCCGAGAAAATTGCCCAGATACAATCATACATATGTCAATTAAACGTAACGCGATCGCCAATTATGTCGGTCAGATTTACCTGACGCTGTCAGGCATTCTGGTCGTGCCGCTTTATATTCAACATCTAGGGATGGAAGCTTACGGGTTAGTGGGTTTTTTCTCGATTCTGTTAACCTGGCTCCAGCTTCTCGACGCCGGGGTGTCGACGACCCTGATGCGCGAAGCGGCGCGCTATCGCGCCAACCAGGCTGAGTTTATCTGGTTTCCGGCGCTCTTTTCCGCCCTGTCGAAATTCTTCCTTATCTCCACGCTGATCCTGGTGGTGATTGGCTGGCTGGCAACGCCCTGGATCGCCCATAACTGGCTGGACGCGCGCCATCTGCCCTCTGCGGATGTCACCATCGCCGTCGCCATTATGGTGATCACCGCGGCTATCCGCTGGCGTACCAGCCCCTATCGCAGCGTTATTGTCGGCTTTGAGCATCAGGTGTGGCTCAACGGCGTTAACCTGGTCATCGTGACGCTGCGTACCTTTGGCGCGGTGCTGGTGATCCAGCTCTTTTCTAACCCGGTGCTGAGCTTCTTTATCTGGCAGCTGGCGGTGTCGATAGTGGAAGCGGTCTGTCTGATTTCCAAATCCTATCAGCTGGTGCCTGCCGCCGCGCGCAAGCAGAAGCATGAGAATTTAAAGACGGTGTTAAAGCCGTTTATCCGCTTTGCGCTGAGCGCGGCGTTCGCCAGCGCTATCTGGACCTTTATTTCGCAAATTGACCGCCTGGTGCTGTCGAAAACGCTGCCGCTGAGCGCCTACGGCTCCTTTACCGTCGTCGCCACCGCCGCGACCGGCATTATTCTGCTCAGCAGCCCGATTATGCAGGCGATCGTGCCGCGCATGACCGGCATCAAAACGCGTAAAGAGGGCGATGCCGAATCCCTGACGCTTTATCGCTATACGACGCAGGCGGTAGCGATCTTTATGGCGCCGCTCAGCATTACTATCGCGATGTTCGCCACGCCGCTGCTCTGGGCATGGACGCAGAACGAGCAGGTCGTGACGGATATGTCGTTTGTACTCAGCCTTTATGCGCTGGGAAGCGGCGTCCAGGCGATTTGCGGTTTGCTTTACCATCTGCAATACGTCAACGGCAATCTCAAGCTGCATCTTAAGGGCTTCACCTGCTTCGCGGTAATTCTGGTTCCGCTGAATATCTGGGCGGCGATTCACTATGGCGCGCAGGGCACCGGCTGGCTGTGGCTGGGGCAGAACATCTTCTATCTGGCTGGCTGGGCATGGCTGGTGCATCGCCGCTTCGCGCCGGGGATTCACTTTACGTGGCTGACGCGCGACGTGCTGCTGATCTGGGCAGTCGCGGCGCTGATCGCCTGGCTCTGCAGTTTCCTTCCCATCGAGTGGAACCAGAACCGCTGGCTCAATCTGCTGTGGCTTGGCCTGATCGGTCTGGTTAACCTTTCAGTTTGCTGTCTGCTGCACAGCATGGTGATTAAACGTCTGCTGCCTGCCCGAGCCAGGAGTTTTAACATTGAGGAAAGAGAATGAGCACACGGAACGCTGACAGCCGCGCTGCGACCATTTCCGTTATCGTACCGAACTGGAACTGCGCGCCATGGCTACCGGAAGCGATCGATTCGCTGCTGGGGCAGTCCTCTCCGCCGGAGCAGGTCATCGTCATCGACGACGGTTCAACCGATGAGAGCATCGCCTTGCTTGAGGCGCTGGCCGCCCGCCATCCGCAGCTGACGCTGCTGCGTGGCGAGCGCGGCGGGGTCAGCGCGGCGCGCACGAAAGGACTGGAAGTAGCTACCGGCGACTTTATCTACTTTATGGACGCCGACGATTTCGTCTCCAGCGATCTTTTCGCCGATTTCCGCCGCATGCTGGCGCAGCATCCAGAGATGGAGATGTTCTGTTTCGGCGCGCGTATGTTTACCGATAAACCGGTGGCAGAGCGCCAGTATGAGCAATTCCATCAGCGTCACGTCGACGGCGTCTGGCCCGGCGGCGCCGACACGCTGCGCAGCATGATCCCGCATCGCTCGGCGCATCGCGTATTATGGAGCAGCATCCTCTCCCGCGACCTTATCACGCGCACCGGCGTACAGTTTCTGCCGATTCAGAATCATGAAGACGCGCCCTATATGTTCGCGCTCTATATGTCGGCGCGGCAGATTGGTTTTACGCAGAAAAGCTATTACAACAAGCGCTTTATGCCGACCTCGCTGTCGCAGAGCAAGCCCACCTTCTCCTGGGTGGAGAACTACTATATCGCCCGGCGCAGCAGCGAAAGCTTTTTGCGTGAGCAGGGCTTGCCGCCAGAAGAGAAGCTGCTGGACACCTACTATCAGCCGGTGATGTACGGCTGCCTGATAGAGATCCGCAAAAACAATATTCCGGTACCTGCCTCATGGCATCCGACTATCGATCAGCTGGTGCGCAAGGTAACGCGCGAAAGCAAACGTATCAAACTGCTCTGGTACTACCCGACGCTCTATAGCGGGTTACAGGCGTGCCGTCGTCTGGCGCGTTATGCCAGCAAGCGCTGATCGCGATCAATATCTCGTCCCGTCAGTAATTTACTTTTGCGCCAGAGGCCTTTACCATTCTGGCGCACATTTTCCTGTGCACCCTGACAATTCATCGCTTCCGATCTCCAGGAGAGTGCATGCTTTATCCTATCGTCCGACCTGCGCTGTTTAAGCTCGATCCCGAGCGCGCCCATGAACTCACTTTTCAGCAGCTGCGTTTTATCAGCGGCACGCCGCTGGAAGCGCTAATCCGTCAGCGGCTTCCTTCCCGTCCAGTGACCTGCATGGGCTTACGGTTTGATAATGCGCTGGGGCTGGCGGCCGGACTGGATAAAAATGCGGAGTGCATCGACGCCTTCGGGGCGATGGGGTTCGGCTTTGTCGAAGTCGGCACCGTGACGCCGCGCGCTCAGGCGGGCAACGATAAACCGCGCATGTTTCGGCTGGTGGAAGCTGAGGGCATTATCAACCGCATGGGCTTTAATAATCTCGGCGTCGATCATCTGGTAGAAAATGTCAAAAAAGCGCGTTTTAAGGGCATCCTTGGCATTAATATCGGTAAGAATAAAGACACGGCGGTAGAAAAGGGTAAAGAAGATTACTTAATCTGCATGGAAAAAGTTTATGCCCATGCTGGCTATATCGCGGTAAATATCTCCTCGCCTAATACGCCAGGATTGCGTACGCTGCAATATGGTGAGGCGCTGGACGATCTTCTGGCCTCGATTAAAGCGAAACAGAAAGAGCTGGAGCAGCGCCATCTGAAATATGTGCCGGTCGCGGTAAAAATTGCGCCCGATCTTTCTGAAGAAGAATTAATACAAATTGCCGACAGCCTGGTGCGTCATAATATTGACGGCGTTATCGCAACCAATACCACGCTGGATCGCACTCTGGTCAACGGCCTCAAATACAGTACGGAAACAGGCGGCCTGAGCGGTCGTCCGGTGCAGTCACGCAGCACAGCGGTCATCAAGCGTCTGGCGCAGGAGCTTAACGGCGCGCTGCCGATTATCGGCGTCGGCGGCATTGATTCATTAACCGCGGCGCGGGAAAAAATCGCTGCGGGTGCCGCGCTGGTGCAAATTTACTCCGGCTTTATTTATAAAGGGCCGGGATTAATAAAAGATATCGTGACCCATCTCTAAGACATTTCTAATAAAACAGCGCCGGGGGGTTTATTTCTCAATCCGGCTCGTTTATATTTTTTCACTGTTGTGCGTATTTTCAGCTTTTTTCCCATAAGCGGGGCTTCGCTGAGTCTGTGCAGAGAAACGCGGCGGTTAATGACAAGGCAAATTATGAAAATCAAACCTGATGATAACTGGCGCTGGTATTTTGACGCCGACTATGACCGGATGATGCTGGATCTGGCTGACGGTATGCTTTTCCGCTCTCGCTTTACCCGCAAGATGTTGACGCCGGACGCGTTCAGCCAGACCGGCTTCAGCGTTGACGACGCCGCACTCTATTACACCTTTGAAGAACGCTGCCGCCAGAGCGCGCTAAGCGCGAATCAGCGCGCCGAGCTGACGCTCAACGCGCTGGTGGCGAAACGGTTTCTGAAGCCGCTGATGCCGAAAAGCTGGCACTTTACCGCCTGGACCTGCGTGCTGCAGCCTGAGGCAGGCGATATGGTGGAAGTAACGCTGGCGGAAAATGGCGAGCAGGCGCGTCTGCTGGCGGTCGAAAGCGGCGGCAACGCCACGCTCTGTCTGCTGGCGCAGCCTACGCTCACGCTGGCGGGCAAACAGATGGTATTGGGCGACGCCATTAAAGTCATGAACGATCGCCTGGTGCCGCACCACGCCGAGAGCGCGCCGCGCTTCGCCTACGCGGTTTAACCTTTACGCCAGCTCAATATCGCCAGCCGGAATACAGCTGCAGCTCAGAATAGTGCCGTCGTTGCGAATGGCGCTTTTCTTTAACGCCTTCACCTTGCCTGAAACCAGCGTCACTTTACAGCTGCCGCATAAGCCCGCCCGGCAGGAGTAGGGTATTTTAAATCCCTGCATCTCCAGCTGCTCCAGCAGCACCTGCTGGTTATCTCCCTGAAACGTCTGACCTTGCCAGGTGACAGCGACGTCTGCTTTGGTTTGCTGCTGCGGCTTAAGGGTTTCTACCACCGCGCCTGGCCCATAGGCGCGCGGCGTATGGCGCGCCAGCACGTTTACCTCATCGCCGACGCGTACGATGCCGCTGTTGCGCGCAATTAAATTCAGACCAAAGTCGATATCGCCGCTGTTATCCTGCGCGCTGCGGAAACCCTGCAGCGTTTTTAACGGCTCACCGTCTGGATGTTTGCGGCCGCTTTCGGTGCCGACAGTGGTAAAGACGCAGCGGCTGCAGGGCTTGGGCACGTCAAATATCACGCTGCCAATCTGCACCGTCTCCCAGCTGTCTTCATCCCAGGCTGGCGCGCCGTTAACGATCAGATTGGCGCGAAACTGCTCGGCGCGCACGCTGGCCGGGCAGCGCTGCTGCAAATCCTGCAGCGAGGCGTTATTGACCAGCAGAAAGGGGTAGCCGTCGGCAAAGCCCAGCGGCACATCAGTAAAGCTTTTCACCCGGCGCGACGGCTGCGGGCCGACCCAGCGCAGCTGCACCGGGCGCGGAAAAAAGGCGCTCAGCCAGGCGTTGATGGCATCGGGCGCAATGCGTGCGGTGAAATGGTTCCCCCACACTTCGGTCGGCTGTTCCTGCCCGGTGAAATCGCTGAAGCGGATCATCGCCTGGCTGCCGTCGGGCGCCTGCAGCGAGAGGCCGTCAGCCAGCAGCGCCGGGGTAAACCGCACCATCTCCGGGTACTGGCGCGCGGTAATAAAAGTGCCGTCCAGCTCCGTCACCATAAAAATGCGGTCGAACGCCAGTCCGCTCTCCAGCACCTGCGCATGCGAGAGGTGGATACCGCGCATCGATTTAACCGGGTGAATAAACAGACGGGACAGCGTAAGCATGGTGATCTCCAGGGAAACGGGCGCGCGCGGCAAAAGAAGCTAACTTTATGATACATGGCGTCGGGACGCTATAGCCTCGTTATCGGACTGGTTGCAGCCGCGAGCGCGCTGCTTTCCAACAATGCCGCTTATTTAGGGTATAATGCGCAGCAATTTTCTCAAGAGTAATAGTGACGATATGAATTCTCTCTTTGCCAGTACGGCGCGTGGGCTCGAAGAGCTGTTGAAAAGTGAGCTGGACGCGCTGGGCGCGCAGGATCTGCAGGTGGTACAGGGAGGCGTTCATTTTGAAGCCGATGACCGTACGATGTATCAGAGCCTGCTGTGGAGCCGCCTTGCGTCGCGTATTTTGCTGCCGCTCGGCGAATTTGGCGTCTACAGCGATCTCGATCTCTACGTCGGCGTACAGAGTATCGACTGGACCGAACTGTTCGGCAGTCAGCATACCTTTGTGGTGCACTTCAGCGGCACCAACGAATCGATCCGCAACAGCCAGTTTGGCGCGTTAAAGGTGAAGGACGCGATTGTTGACTCCTTCACCCGTCAGAAACTGCCGCGTCCCAATGTGGATCGCGAACAGCCGGATATCCGCATCAACGTCTGGCTGAATAAAGATCGCGCCAGCATCGCGCTCGATTTGAGCGGCGACGCGCTGCATCAGCGCGGCTATCGCCAGCAGACCGGGCAGGCGCCGCTGAAAGAGAACCTGGCAGCGGCGATTGTACTGCGCTCTGGCTGGCAGCCGACCACGCCGCTGCTCGATCCTATGTGCGGCTCAGGCACGCTGCTGATCGAGGCGGCGCTGATTGCCTGCGATCGCGCGCCGGGCCTGCTGCGCAGCCGCTGGGGCTTTACCCACTGGCGGCAGCATAACGATGCGCTGTGGTGTGAGGTGAAAGGCGAGGCGCAGCAGCGCGCGCGCGCTGGCACCGCCGCCGCCCAGGCGCGTTTCTTCGGCTATGACAGCGACGGCCGCGTGCTGGAGTGGGCGCAGGCTAACGCACGCCGCGCCGGCGTCGCCGATCTCTTTACCTTTGCGCGTCAGGATGTTCTGCAGCTGAAAAACCCGCTGCCTGGCGAGCAGCACGGCACCGTATTGAGCAACCCGCCTTACGGCGAACGTCTGGAAAGCGAACCCGCGCTGATCGCTTTGCACAGCCAGCTCGGCCGCATTATGAAACAGCACTTCGGCGGCTGGAAACTGTCGCTGTTCAGCGGGTCGCCAGAGCTGCTGAGCTGCCTGCAGCTGCGCGCAGAGCGTCAGTTCAAAGCGAAAAACGGCCCGATCGAGTGCGTGCAGAAAAACTATCAGCTGGCGGAAACCAGCGGTGAAAACGGCGCGCAGATCGCCGAGGATTACGCTAACCGCCTGCGTAAAAACCTGAAGAAGCTGGAAAAGTGGGCGCGCCAGGAGGGGATCGCATGTTATCGCCTCTATGACGCCGACCTGCCGGAATATAATGTGGCGGTCGATCGCTACGGTGAGTGGGTAGTGGTGCAGGAGTATGCGCCGCCGAAAACCATCGACGCCGCTAAAGCGCGCCAGCGTCTGTTTGACGTGATCGGCGCGACGCTTAGCGTGCTCGAGCTGCCCGCGAACCGTCTGGTGCTGAAAACGCGCGAGCGGCAGAAAGGCAAAAATCAGTATCAGAAGCTGGGCGAGAAGGGCGATTTCTTCGAGGTGCAGGAGTATAACGCGCGTCTGCTGGTCAACCTGACGGATTACCTGGATACCGGGCTGTTCCTCGATCACCGCATTGCGCGCCATATGCTGGGCAAAATGAGCAAGGATAAAGATTTCCTTAATCTCTTCTCCTATACCGGCACCGCCAGCGTGCATGCCGGACTGGGTGGCGCGCGCAGCACGACGACGGTAGATATGTCGCGTACCTATCTGGAATGGGCCGAGCGCAACCTGCGCCTCAACGGGCTGACCGGTCGTCAGCACCGCCTGATGCAGGCGGACTGCCTGAGCTGGCTGCGCGAAAGCGACGAGACGTTCGATCTGATCTTTATCGATCCGCCGACCTTCTCTAACTCCAAACGTATGGAAGAGGATTTCGACGTGCAGCGCGATCACATTATGCTGATGCGCAACCTGAAACGCCTGCTGCGCGCGGGCGGCACCGTGATGTTCTCTAACAATAAACGCGGTTTTAAGATGGATCTTGAAGGGCTGGCGTCGCTGGGCCTGAAGGCGCAGGACATTACCCAGAAAACCCTGTCGCAGGATTTTGCCCGTAACCGTCAAATTCATAACTGCTGGCTGATTACTCACGCCGGTAAGGAATAAGTTCAGATGTCATTAATCAGTATTCACGGCGCTTACCTCTCTTTCAGCGATGCGCCGCTGCTCGACAATACCGAGCTGCATATCGAAGAGAACGAACGCGTCTGTCTGGTCGGCCGTAACGGCGCAGGCAAATCTACCCTGATGAAGATCATTAACGGGGAGCAGCCGCTGGATGACGGTCGCATCATCTTCGAACAGGACCTGGTGGTGGCGCGTCTGCAACAGGACCCGCCGCGCAATATTACCGGCTCGGTATATGACTTTGTGGCGGAAGGGGTAGAAGAACAGGCTGAGCACCTCAAGGCCTACCATGCGATTTCGCATGCGGTGATGCTTGACCCCAGCGAGAAAAACCTCAATGAGATGGGGCGCCTGCAGACCATTCTGGATCACCACAATCTGTGGCAGCTGGAGAGCCGCATCAACGACGTACTGCAGCAGATCGGCCTGCAGCCCGATACCGAGCTGTCGTCGCTGTCGGGCGGCTGGCTGCGTAAAGCGGCGCTGGGCCGCGCGCTGGTGAGCAACCCGCGCGTGCTGCTGCTGGACGAACCGACTAACCACCTCGATATCGAAACCATTGACTGGCTGGAGACCTTCCTGAAGACCTTCAGCGGCAGTATCGTCTTTATTTCGCACGATCGTTCGTTTATCCGCAATATGGCGACGCGTATCGTCGACCTCGATCGCGGCAAGCTGGTCTCCTGGCCGGGCAATTACGATCTCTACCTGGAAGGGAAAGAGGAGGCGCTGCGCGTCGAAGAGATGCAGAACGCCGAATTCGACCGCAAGCTGGCGCAGGAAGAGGTGTGGATCCGGCAGGGCATCAAGGCGCGCCGCACCCGTAACGAGGGACGCGTTCGGGCGCTGAAAGCGCTGCGCCGCGAACGCTCTGAGCGCCGCGAAGTGATGGGCAAAGCCAATATGCAGGTGGGCGAAGCCTCACGCTCAGGCAAGATTGTCTTCGAGCTGGAGCACGTCAACTATGGCGTGGGCGGCAAGACGCTGGTGCACGACTTCTCCGCGCAGGTGCAGCGCGGCGACAAAATCGCCCTGATCGGCCCGAACGGCTGCGGCAAAACCACGCTGCTGCGCCTGATGCTGCAGCAGCTGAAAGCCGACAGCGGCCGGGTACACAGCGGCACCAAGCTGGAAGTGGCCTACTTCGATCAGCATCGCGCCGAGCTTGATCCGGACCGGACAGTGATGGATAACCTGGCCGAAGGCAAGCAGGAGGTCATGGTCAACGGCAAGCCACGCCATGTGCTCGGCTATCTGCAGGACTTCTTGTTTCATCCGAAACGCGCCATGACGCCGGTACGCGCGCTCTCCGGCGGCGAGCGCAACCGTCTGCTGCTGGCACGTCTCTTCCTGCGCCCCAGCAACCTGATGATCCTCGATGAACCGACCAACGATCTTGACGTTGAAACGCTTGAGCTGCTGGAAGAGCTGATTGACGGCTATCAGGGTACCGTACTGCTGGTGAGCCACGATCGTCAGTTCGTTGATAACACCGTCACCGAATGCTGGATTTTTGAAGGCAACGGCGAAATCGGCAGCTTCGTGGGCGGCTATCACGACGCACAGCAGCAGCGCGCGGCCTATAAGCAGCAGAAAAGCGCTCAGGCAAGCAAGCCTGCCGCTGCGGCGAAACCGGCGGAGAAAACTGACGCCGCGAAACGCGGCGGCGGCAAACTCAGCTATAACCTGACGCGCGAGCTGGAACAGCTGCCGCAGAAGCTGGAATCGCTTGAAGCGCGCATCGGCGAACTGCAGGCAAAAATGAGCCATCCAGATTTCTTCAGCCAGCCGCATGACCAGACCCAGCCGGTGCTGGATGCGCTGGCGCAGACGGAGCAGGAGCTGGAAGCCGCCTTCGCACGCTGGGAAGAGCTGGAAGCGCTGAAAAACGGCGCGTAACCATAAGGGAATCGGGATGTGTTCTGCCGCTGAAAGTCAGGCGTGGATGCTTTGTCCACAGTGCGATTTAATGGTGAAACTGCCGGACGTGCCGCAGGGTAGCCGCGCCTCCTGCCCGCGCTGCCATACGGTGCTGACCACTAACTGGCCTGAGCCGCGCAAACGCCCAACCGGCTATGCGCTGGCGGCGCTGTTTATGCTGCTGCTGGCGAACCTGTTTCCCTTTATCACCATGAAGGTCGCGGGACTCAGCAGCCAGATATCGCTGCTGCAGATCCCGAAGGTCATGGTGTCAGAGGATTACAGCAGCCTCGCCACGCTCTTTCTGGCGTTTGTCCAGGCGATCCCTGGGCTCTGCATGGTGACCATTATTCTGCTGGTTAACCGCATAAAAATGCCGGTGAGCCTGCGGCTGGGGCTGGCGCGCATCCTGTTTCAGCTGCGCAGCTGGGGCATGGCGGAGATCTTTATGGCCGGCGTACTGGTCAGCTTCGTGAAGCTGATGGCTTACGGCGATATCGGTCTGGAAACCAGCTTCTGGCCCTGGTGCCTGTTCTGCCTGCTGCAGACGCGCGCGTTTCAGTGTGTGGATCGCCGCTGGCTGTGGAACCAGATCGCGCCGATGCCGCCGCTGCCGCACCTGCCTGAAAAGGGTGTTAGCGGGATACAGCAGGGGATGCGCTCCTGTCCCTGCTGCACCGCGATCCTGGCGGCGGATCGGCCCGACTGTCCGCGCTGCGGCGTCATTGCCGCGCCGCGCCGCAAGCACAGCCTGCAGTGGACGCTGGCGCTGCTCTTTACCTCGCTGATGATCTATATCCCCGCGAACCTGTTACCGATTATGGTGACCGAAACCTTGGGCACGCCATATCCGTCTAACATTATGGCGGGCGTGATCCTGCTCTGGAGCGATGGCTCTTATCCGGTGGCGCTGGTTATTTTTATCGCCAGCATTATGGTGCCGTCGTTGAAAATGCTGGCGATTGGCTGGCTCTGCTGGAACGCCAGCGGGCGCGGGCAGCGCGACAGCGAAAAGATGCACCTGATTTATGAGGTGGTCGAATTTGTCGGCCGCTGGTCAATGATAGACGTGTTTGTTATTGCTGTGCTCTCTGCGCTGGTGCGCATGGGGCAACTGATGAATGTTTATCCCGCGACGGGCGCGCTGCTGTTTGCGCTGGTAGTGATCCTGACCATGATCGCCGCTATGACGTTTGACCCGCGCCTGACCTGGGATCGCGTACAGGAACACACTACAAAGGAGCCGCGCCTTGACGGAAAGTAACCACGGCCATGCCAAAGTTGACCAGATTAAACGCTGGTCGCCGGTCTGGATTGTCCCCATCGTGACGCTGTTGATCGGCGGATGGATTTTGTTTTATCACTTCAGCCATCTCGGCCCTGAAGTGACCCTGATTACGGAAAATGCGGAAGGTATCGAAGCCGGTAAAACCACGATCAAAAGCCGCAGCGTTGATGTCGGCGTCGTGGAAAAAGCGGAGCTGACCGACGATCTGCATCACGTTGAGATCACCGCGCGCCTCAACTCCGGTATGGAAAAGCTGCTGCATGGCGACAGCTATTTTTGGGTGGTGAAACCGCAGATCGGCCGCGAAGGCGTGACCGGACTTAACACGCTGCTCTCTGGCGCCTATATCGAGATGCAGCCAGGCACCAAAGAAGAGGCAAAAGATCGCTATCAGCTGCTTGATGCGCCGCCGCTGGCGCCGCCTGACGCGAAGGGCATCCGCATTACGCTCGACAGTAAAAAAGCGGGGCAACTAACCGCCGGGGACCCGGTATTGTTCCGCGGCTATCGCGTCGGGACGGTGGAAACCAGCACTTTCGATACCGATAAGCGCATGATGACCTATCAGCTCTTTATCGCAGCGCCTTACGATCGGCTGGTGACCACCAATGTCCGCTTCTGGAAGGACAGCGGTATCGCGGTGGATATGTCGGCATCGGGCATGCGGGTCGAAATGGGATCGCTGACTACCTTATTTAGCGGCGGCGTCAGCTTTGACGTGCCGGACGGCTGGGATTTAGGCCAGGTTGCAACCAACCACGCGGACTATCACCTGTTTGACGATCAGCGCAGCATCCAGGATTCGCTCTACACTAACCATGTGGATTTCCTGATGTTCTTTACCGATTCGATTCGCGGACTGCAGGTCGGCGCGCCGGTTGAGTTCCGCGGTATCCGTCTGGGGACGGTCGCGCAGGTGCCCTTTATGACCGAAGGCGTTAATCAGGCGCTGAATAACGATTACCGCGTGCCGGTGCTGATCCGCATTGAGCCTGACCGCTTTACCGCCAGACTGGGTCAGGACTTTAATCTGGAGCAACATCTGCAGGATGGTAAAAAACGCGGCCTGCGCGCCTCGTTGAAAACCGGCAACCTGCTCTCCGGCTCGCTCTATATCGATCTCGACTTCTACGATAACGTGCCGCCTTATAAAGGCCCGAATAAAATCGCAGGCTACGAGATCATTCCTACTACCAGCGGCGGCCTGAGTCAGATCCAGCAGAAACTGGTAGCGGCGCTCGACAAGATTAACGCCTTGCCGCTCAACAACGTAGTGACCGAGGCGACCGGTACGCTGAAAGAAAGCCAGCGCACGCTGCGTGAAATGCAGGGCACGCTGAAAAACCTTAATCAGATCACCGCCAGCCCGGCGATGAAAACGCTGCCGGAAGATATGCAGCAAACGCTGCGTGAACTGAACCGCAGTATGAAAGGGCTGCAGCCAGGTTCCCCGGCTTACAACAAGCTGGTGGGTGATATGCAGCGACTCGATCAGGTACTGCGCGAGCTGCAACCGGTATTGAAAACGCTCAATACCAAGAGCAACGCGCTGGTCTTCGAGGCCAAACCGGGTCAGGATCCACAGCCAAAGAGGGCGAAACAGTGAGAAAAGGAGCCGTTTTGTGCGCCGCGCTGCTGTTAAGCGCGTGCAGCAGCACTATCGATAACACCTACTACCAGCTGCCGTCGCAACCGGCGGCTATGCAGGTGCGCAGCGGCGGCGAAGCGCAGCCGCCGGCGTTGTGGGTGCAGCAGGTCGCGGTGCCCGATTATCTGGCGGGCAACGGGCTGGTTTATCAGACCAGCGACGTAAAATACGTTATCGCCGCCAATAATCTGTGGGCCAGCCCGCTCGATCAGCAGCTCCAGCAAACGCTGGTCGCCAATCTGAGCAAGGCCCTGCCGGGTCGACTGGTTTCCGCCGCGCCGCTGGGCGAGAAGCATGACACGCTGACCGTCACGGTGACCGGTTTTCAGGGACGTTATGACGGGCGCGCCGTGGTAAGCGGCGAATGGGTGCTGCAGCATAATGGTCATGTGGTGAAGCAGGGCTTCGATGTGGCGCTGCCGCAAAACGAAGATGGCTATGAAGCGCTGGTACGTACGCTTGCTGTTGGCTGGCAGCAAACCGCGCAGCAGATCGCCAATGCAGCGATAACCGCTGAATAAAATTAAGTAAAGATTTTGCCACGCCCCCGATTGTTGTCAGCGAAATGCTGCGGCGAGAAGGGGCTTTTTTTATTGGCTCTTCAAGGCGATAAGCGAAACCGCCAGCGGCAACAATGGCAATTTAACGTCAAACTGATGACACTGGCGTGAAATTTGCGCATTGACCTTTCCGGGCGGGACGGGTAGAACTTAACTGTGGCTGAGCATTATTTCGCCACTCTTTTTCTTTCCACCAGATTCCACAGACCTGATATGAGGGATACGGAGTATGAAGAGACAGAAACGAGACCGCCTTGAACGCGCTCACTCACGTGGCTACCAGGCCGGTATTACAGGACGCTCGAAAGAGATGTGTCCGTATCAGATGATTGAGGCTAAGTCTCACTGGTTGGGAGGTTGGCGACAAGCCATGGAGGACAGGGCGGTTACGGTGTAATCGTTCGTCACGAAAGGGAAGAAACCTCCGCACTGGCGGAGGTTTTCATTTGCGCTATCAGAAAGCGTTGGTGTCTTTAAACAGACCGACTTTCAGATCGCTGGCAGAATAAATCAGATTACCATCAACGAAGACTTCGCCATCGGCGACGCCCATCACCAGTTTGCGGTTAATGACACGCTTGAAGTGAATGCGGTAGGTAACTTTTTTTGCCGTCGGCAGTACCTGGCCCGTGAATTTCACTTCGCCAACGCCCAGCGCGCGGCCTTTGCCTTCGCCGCCAAGCCAGCCCAGATAGAAACCTACCAGCTGCCACATCGCGTCCAGACCAAGACAGCCTGGCATCACCGGGTCGCCAATAAAGTGACAGGCGAAAAACCACAGATCCGGATTGATATCCAGCTCGGCTTCAACGAAACCTTTATCGTATTTACCGCCATCTTCGGTCATCTTGACCACGCGGTCCATCATCAACATGTTGCCTGACGGAAGCGGCGGACCGTTCTCGCCAAACAGTTCACCGCGACCTGACGCAATCAGGTCCTCTTTGCTATAGGATTCGCGTTTATCAACCATGTTTTCAATAAGCCTTGTTTTAGTGAAGCACGAAGTTTAGCGAACAGCTGTACGCCGGGCAATTTAATCAGTTCTGGTTAAACCAGTTTAGCCAGCGAAGAGGCCAGGGTCGATGGCTCGCTTCCTGCTGATTAAGTTGAGTAATACGATCCTGGATCCTGCGCAGCAGCGTGTCGCCGTTCTCATCTTCGCTGCGCCAGATAACGCCGGTCAGCAGCGGCAACGCTTCATCAGCACGATCAATCGCCCAGATATGGAAACGACCCTGTTCAACGGCGTCGACCACCTCCTGGCTCAGGCAAAGATGGCGCACGTTGCACGCCGGAATAATCACGCCCTGCTGACCGGTGAGCTCACGTTCGTTGCAAATCGTAAAGAAGCCTTCAATCTTTTCATTCAGGCCGCCTACCGGCTGGACGTTGCCGAACTGATCGACAGAGCCTGTTACCGCAATCTGCTGATTAATCGGTTGATTCGCCAGCGCGCTGATCAGGGCGCACAGTTCGGCCAGAGAGGCGCTGTCTCCGTCAACTTCCGAGTAGGACTGCTCAAACACCAGCGATGCAGAGAAGGGCAGCTGTTGATCCAGCTCCAGCTCGGCGATCAGATACGCCTGCATGATCATCATGCCTTTGGCGTGGATGTTGCCGCCCAGCTCAGCTTTGCGCTCGACATCGGTAAATTCACCGTCGCCTGGATGAACCACACAGGTAATGCGTGAAGGTTCGCCCCAGGGACGCGGATGCCCCGGAAACTCTACGACGGAAAGACCGTTGATTTGACCGACCATTTCGCCTTCGGTTTCAATCAGGATCTGTTTTAGCAGGATTTCATCACGCATGCGTTCGGCGAGGAAGGCTTCGCGCCAGCTGCGCGTCTCAAGAGCGCCGACTAACGCCGCTTCGCTCAGCTCGTTCTCCTGCATAAAGGCTTCGCGCATCTGACGCAGCATCCAGCGCGGACAGAGCGGCAGCACTTCCTGATCGCCAGTGTAACGCACCGCCTCGCGGATCAGCGGCGGCCAGAAATCAGTTTGCGGCGCAGGAAGCCCCGCCTGCAGCGCAACATCCTGCGCCCAGCGGCACCAGGCAAGCATGTCGTCTTCATCGACGACCTGCAGATTCTCTTCGAATTCAGTATAGGTCGCCAGCTCGTGCAGTTCCGGATCGCTTTCCTGAAAGGCGGCCAGCGCATCACGATCGCCGCACAGCACCAGCTTCAGGCTTAGCGGAAGCGGGGGAATAGAAACCGGCAGGGGATGACGCTCATTCGCAGACTGCCACTCCAGACGCCCCAGCTGAATGGCGCGCTTCAGCCGCAGCCAGAGCAACGGCTGCGCCTGCAGAGTACGCAGCGACAGCACCAGCGTACCGCCGTTAGCGCGATGGATCAGGCCCGGTTCAAGCTGAAGACGATCGCGGCGCAGACGCACGCAGCCAAAAAGCTGCTCGTTCTCAATCCACTCGGCAAAGTGCACCTGACCCGTACCGGTAAAAGGATGCGAGGCATCGCCGGGAGGCTGCAGGGTCACGTTATCCGCAATGATATGATAATGTCCGCCGAACAGCTCAGCGGGTTCGTCGGCGATACGCTCTATCTGGCGCGCAATCAGTTCCAGGTAATCCGCATTCTCCTGACTGCACACCAGCAGAAGGGGAAAGCCTTCGGTCTGTTGATCGAGATACGCCAGCGCATTCAGCAAACGCGGCTGTACCGCCGCCAGGCTATCGGTCTCTTCTTCGGTAATACGGGAGAAAACGGACGCGTATCCGGTAATATTCGGCTGCAGGTCTTGCCAGGAAAGTTGAGAGCTGGTCAAAATAATCGCATTTGGTTAATTAAAGAAAAGCGGGATTATACAGGAAACCCCTTTGTTAAGCACTGCATGGTTCGGATTAACCCTGAGACAAACAACGCCTTTTTCCTTACTGCATCCAGGAAAAAAACTGTTATTCTTAGTTTGTTACGCGGTCACGATGAGATTCCGATGAAATACCAACAACTCGAAAATCTTGAAAGTGGATGGAAATGGAAATACCTGGTGAAAAAACACCGGGAAGGTGAACTGATCACGCGTCACCTTGAACTCAGCGCTGCGCAGGCGGCCGTTGAGGAGCTGCTCTCAATGGAAAATCGTCCGGTCGATGTGGCTGAATGGATCGCGCAACATATTCACCCGGACCTGGATAATCGTCTTAAACAGACGATTCGCGCGCGTCGCAAACGACACTTTAATGCGGAACATCAGCATACGCGTAAAAAGTCGATCGATCTGGAGTACCTGGTGTGGCAACGTCTGGCGGGGCTGGCACAGCGTCGCGGCTGTACGCTGTCGGAAACCATCGTTCAGCTGATTGAAGATGCGGAACGTAAAGAGAAATACGCCACGCAGATGTCGAGCCTGAAACAGGACCTGCAGGCCATTCTCGGTAAATCAGAAACGGGCAGCGAATAACGCGGCGCGTAAAACGTTAATCAGCAGACATAAAAAAACCCCGCTTTGCGGGGTTTTTCTTACGGAGTAACTTAAGCCTGTGGCTGAGTTACAACGTCTTTGATACCTTTCACGTCGATTTCTACGCGACGGTCCGGACCCAGGCAGTCGATCAGAGCCTTACGGCCTTTCACGCTGTCACAGGTGTTGCCGGTAACTGGGTTAGATTCGCCCATGCCACGTGCAGAGATCTTGTTAGACGGGATACCTTTAGATACCAGGTAGTCAACCACAGACTGAGCGCGTTTCTCAGACAGTTTCTGGTTGTACTGGTCAGAGCCGATGCGGTCAGTGAAGCCCAGAACGACAACAGAACCGTCTTTCGGATCCATTGAGCTCAGCTGGCTGTACAGCTGATCCAGAGCCTGCTGGCCTTCCGGCTTCAGGGTAGCTTTGTTAAAGGTGAACAGCACGTCAGACTTCAGGGTGAAACGCTTGGTTTCAACAACTGGAGCCGGAGCCGGTGCCGGAGCTGCAACCGGTGCAACTTCATCCTGACCGAAGCGGTATGAAACGCCTACGCTCAGCATGCCATTGTCAGGACGTGCGCCAACAGTCTGCGCATCACCGATGTTGTTAACCCACTGGTAGTCCAGACGAGTTGCCCAGTTCTGAGTCAGAGCGTATTCAACACCCACTGCTGCCAGCGGAGAAACACCGGTGTCGTGGTCGCTGATGCGGCCGTAAACAGCGTTGTTCTGAGTTGCGTCAGCACGCCATACCATACCACCCAGACGGGTGTAGACATCCAGATCGTCAGTGATCGGATAGCTCAGTTTAGCAGCCAGCTGAATGCCCTGTGCTTTGAATGCGCCGTTGTTTACGGTGCCTTTGTTCGGCATACGGCCAAGCCAGTCGTAACCCAGCTCGAAGCCCAGGTACGGGTTAGCCTGGTAACCCAGGAATGCACCAGCGCCAAGCTGAGATTCGTGAGTCGGGCCATTGTTGTTGCCATAACCGTTACCGTAGTAACCAGTATCATGATACTGAGACCAGCCCAGTTTAGCACCGGTATACCAGGTGTCATCTTTCGGAGCGGCCTGCGCTACGGTAGCGAAGCCAGCCAGTGCCACTGCAATTGCGATAGCTGTCTTTTTCATTTTGCGCCTCGTTATCATCCAAATAGGCAATGAGCAAAAAGGGATGCTCTTGGTTGTAATCCTTCGCCGGGTTAATACGCTCGCTTATGACTCTACCGATAAAAAACGGAGATTATTGAGCACCCTGGCGAGGTAAAGTCTACAACGAGATTGGAAAGTTACAAGTATGATGTGAGGGGATGCTGCAAAAAAACAGGGCTTTATACACATATTCTAACATTTGACCCGGCCTTAATGTCGGCCGGTTTTCGAGCAAAATGCAGCTAAACCATTGTCAAAGCTGGAAGGAAAAGAATCAGTGGCTTAGCTGAAACAAAAATGGCAAAAGGCGCGAGAAAAATCCTAATTTTACTCAATGAAACAAATCCGACTGAATTTTTAGGCCTTTATTTGGTCGCAGGGGGGCTGTTGAGCTCCCGTTTGGGCGCATAATCAATCCCAGCGCTTTTCCTTCCGCTGCCGCCTGCTCTAATTCGCGTCGCTCTTCCTCATCAAGATCGTAAGGGATCCACGCGAGCACAACGCTGTAATTCCCTGTACGCAAAGCTTTAATCATCGCTTCTACGGAAGTGCACCGCTCTGAGTCCGCAACGTGCATGCTTTTTTCCAGTGGCAGACCCGACTGCTGCAGCCAGGCGCGATTAAGCTTATGCGCGGGCGTCAGCCACAGCTGCCAGCGAGACTCCTGGCTGAGCTGTTGCAGTAACGGCAGCAGCAACATTTGCATCATGCCGGGCTGTTCGCTGTAGCGCAGTTCCGTGATCCAGCCGCTGTGCTGCGACGGCTTAGAAGAGGAGACATGTCGATGGGCAAAGCCTGCATTATTAAAGTGTTGGGTGCGCATAAGTTAACCACTCAGCATTTGACTGTATGGATATACAGTAATGACTTCCTGGATAAAGATCAACCTCAAATTTGGAAAACGGCTCGCAAAAACAGGAGAAGGTGAGGCGGGAACGCAATAATTAATTGAACCCTTAACGGATTTTTTCTATATCTCTAACGGCCTGATTGGCATGACTTTTTAGCCGTATTTTTGCACAAGGAGAGCGTGCTATGAAAAAACAGCACCCTATCGTAGAACGGTCACGTAACCGTCTGGCCGCGTTAGGCCACATCGAATCTCGTACTCAGTTTGGCGGCTATGCGCTGGCGGTAGAAAAAGTGGTTTTCGCGCTGGTAAATGATGACGCGCTCTATCTGCGCGCCAGCGAAGCATTACGGGAATATGCAGCGCGGGAACCTATGCAGCCGCTGATATTTCGCAAGCGAGGAACCGCTGTCAGCCTCAACTACTACCGCGTCGACGACGTGCTGTGGAGCGATCCTCATCAGTTGCTGACGCTGTCCGCCGCCTCACTGCGTACCGCTCAGGAAGAATCTCTGGCCAGGCAGGTGCCGCTGCGCCTGAAGGATTTGCCGAACCTGAGCCTGCGCATAGAGCTTCTGCTGCATGAGGCCGGCGTCAAAACCGTACGGCACCTGATCGACCTGGGTTCGAAACAGTGCTGGCTCAGGCTCCGGGCGATAAACCGGCATATTGGATTTAAAACCTTGCTGGCCCTTGAGGGCGCAATAAAAGGACGGCATGAAGCTGCCCTGCCGCAGGCCGTCAGGGCGGAGCTAAATGAATGGTATCAGCAGGCGCTAAAGGGAGATCATTCTTAAGAGGACGCCAGCGTGCGGCGCAGGCGGGCGATCTCCGGCAGCAAGGCCACCAGCAATCCTAACTGCTGCAACACCAGCGGCGCGCGCGTCTCCTGATTGGCCGCCATATCGCTGATACGCTGCGTCAGGGCGCTCTGCATACTTTCCGCCTCGGCATCGCTCACCACATCGGTTTGCAGCACATCTTCCACATAGCAAACCGTGTCGTCGAGCAGCGTAAGCAGCGCACCGTCGGTAAGCTTATCGCGGTGCGCGCCCAGCGCGGAGATATAGCTGAGGAAAGAGTGGTTAAGGCAGAGCAGCTGGAAAGCGGACTCTTTATGTTTCTGGTGCGTACGCGACTCGCCGCTCATATTTGAGACCACGGAGGCCAGCTCCGCATCGGCGTTATGGGCATCGCGTCGCGCAATACGATAGGCCAGGCGGTTATCTTTGCCCTGGTGATACTGCTCCATAATCGCATCCAGATAGCGGCAGTTAGCGTTCAGGGTCCGCTCCGCCACCGCGGGCAGCTGCCGGAAGCGCCAGTCGGGCCAGATAAAGGCCACCGCCAGCCAGGCGAGCGCGCACCCCAGCAGCGTATCGACAATGCGCGGCAGCGCGACCTCAAAGCCTTCTCCCAGCAAATTGAAGCAGAGCAGCACCAGCAGGGTGATAAACAGCGTCGCCTGCGCATACTGCACCTGACGAAAAGCGAAAAACAGCACGCCGCTGACGACAATCAGCACCAGCTGACCTTCGGTTGAGGGCACCAGCCAGAGCACCGGCAGACCGATAGCAATACCTGCCAGGGTACCGCCGATACGCAATGCCAGCCTGCGCCGCGTGGCGTTATAGTTGGGCTGACAAACAAACAGACTGGTGAGCAGGATCCAGTAGCCGCGGTGAAGCCCGGTGAGCTGGATAAAACCGTAACCGATACAGAGCACGACGGTCATGCGCACCGCATGACGGAACAGCGCGGAGGCGGGCGTCATATGGCGGCTCAGCCGCAGGCGAATATCGCTCCAGCCGCTCAGCCCCTCACGCGACAGGCGGTTATCGCGCGGCAGGGTCTCGCTGGTCAGAGACTGTTCTGACTCTATCGACCCCAGCTGCGCGTCAATTGCGCGCAGATTGCGCAACAGCCAGAACAGCGGGCGCAGATGCGGCGCGTCAGGCTCGTTTTGCTGCAGACGCTCCAGCGCGGTCTGCAACCGATCGAACGCCCGCTCGAAGTGAG
>NZ_DJDN01000053.1:33180-48389 GCF_002431095.1 Pantoea sp. UBA5923
GCGCATTAAAATACACTGCGACAGCCGGCGGCACGCCTGCGCCTGCATATTCAACAGCCGCTGAAAGCGGAACAGAATTTCGTTATAGCGCCAGTCATCGCGCAGCAGATGGTATTGCAGATGGGAGGAGCTGGCGCGCTCGTGAATATCCTGCGCCACGAAATAGTAATGCAGGCTGCGACGGGTGCTGCGCGATCCGCGATCGCCGCGCAGACGGCTTTGCAGCGTGGTTTTTGTCAAATTAAGCTGCGCCACCAGCTGGCTGTTAACCATCGCGGTGCGGATCAGCGTCGCGTCATCCTGCGCGTCGCCGTCGGGATCGAACAGGTTCGCTTTGGCCTCAAGGTACTGCGCCAGCTGCGCATAGCTGCCCGCCAGCTGCTCCTGCACCGGCCGCACCGGAAACATCAGGTGGCCGAGCAGCGTCAGCATGTTGTACCAGAGCGCGCCGACCAGCAGCAGTATCGGCTGCATATACCACTGCGAAAAAAGCCCGATGCCCAGCATGGTGTAGACCGCAATCAGCAGCGCGCCAAAGGCGATAGTGGCGTAACGCTGGCCGAGCGCGCCGAGCAGAATAAAGCCCCAGGTTGAGAGCGCCAGCCCGGCCATAAACGCCAGCGGATGCGGAAACAACAGCTCTACCGAGACCGATGCGATACAAAAGCAGAGCAGGGTGATCAGCAGATTCCGCAGGCGGCCGCTAAGGCGATCGTCCAGATCGGCCAGCGCGGCAGCCACCACGCCGAGCGTCAGCGGAATAGTCCAGTCTATCTGATGCAGCCACCAGGGCACCGCCGCACAGCCGGCCAGCGCCAGAAAAATGCGCAGGAGGTAACGCCAGCTGCTGTTAAACAGGTAGTTGCGCCAGCCCGGCAAGGCTTTGGACATCATGTTGCGGCCTCAGTAGCGACGACGGGCGCTGGCTTCGCGCGCGGCGCGGGCTTCTTCCACCGATACCACGCGGCGGCCGACCGGCCAGAGTGCAATGGCGGCGATCTTGAAATTAGCAAGCCCCACCGGAATGCCGATGATGCTGATGCACTGGACGATGCCGGTAGAGATATGCGTCAGACAGAGCCACCAGCCGAAAAAGATCAGCCAGAAAATATTGAGAAAGGTGCCGCCGGTATTGAGCAGCGCGCTTTTACTCTCCGGGCGCAGCACGTCCACATGCACCGCCTCGTTGCCGTAAGGCACCAAGGAGAGTTTGGTGATTTCCCAGCAGGAGCGCGTCAGCGGAAGGGTAAAGATCAGGACGATACTCACCAGCGTGGCGAACAGCCAGCAAAGGGTGGTGATAAACCCGCCGAGAATAAAATTAAGAATGTTCAACACTGTGCGCATGGCGTTCTTTTCCTTTTGCTTTCCGCAAGATGTGTCGCCAAGTTTAGCCTGTTTTAAGGCTGGAGCGCCAAGAGTCTGACAGGTAAACTCCCGATATTCTTTTTTCAGGTTCGACGGTGTGGACATGGAACTCAAAGCGACATCGATGGGCAAACGGCTTGCCCAGCATCCCTATAACCGGGTTCGCCTGCTGGCGGCTGGGGTGGAAGTAAGCGGCGACCGGCACGAATACCTGATCCCTTTTAACGAACTGCTGAATATCAGCTGCAAGCGCGGCATGGTCTGGGGCGAACTGGAGTTTTTACTGCCTGACAACAAAGTTGTGCGGCTGCACGGCACCGAATGGCAGGAGACGCAGCGCTTTTATCACTATCTGCTTCAGGCCTGGCAGACGTGGAGCGCCGAGATGAGCGCTATTTGCGCCGCAGTGTTAAGCGAGCTAAAGCAGGAGATCGACCGCTTCGGCGAGCAGGATCGCTGGCTCAAACGCGGCGAGCTACAGGCGCTGCGCACCACCATCGAAAAACAGTTCACCGCGCTGCCGCTGCCGCTGGCGCGCCTGGAGGAGTTTAGCGACTGCCGCACGCTCTACCTTGATTGCCAGCGCTGGCTTGAGCAGGGTGAAACGGCGCTGCGTCAGCGCAACCGCGACTGGACGGCGCGTATGCTGCAGGAACATCACGACTTTTTCGCCACGGTGGAAACGTCGCCGCTCAACGCGTCGCAGAGCGAAGCCGTGGTTAACGGCGAAGACGCGGTGCTGGTGCTGGCGGGCGCAGGCAGCGGCAAAACGTCGGTGCTGGTGGCGCGGGCGGGCTGGCTGCTGCGGCGCAAACTGGCCGCGCCCGATCAGATTTTGCTGCTGGCGTTTGGCCGTCAGGCGGCAGAAGAGATGAACGACCGCATCCGGTCGCGGCTGGGCGTCGCCGACATTCAGGCGCGCACCTTCCACGCGCTGGCGCTGCATATTATCCGCGAAGGCAGCAATAAGCAGCCGACAATCAGCAACCTGGAAAGCGATACTGCGGCGCGTCACGCGCTGCTTATCGACATCTGGCGTCAGCAGTGCGACGAGAAAAAAGCGCAGGCGAACGGCTGGCGGCAATGGCTACGCGACGAGCTGGAGTGGGAGCTGCCCGAAGGCCATTTCTGGCAGGACGACAGGCTGGCGAAACGGCTGGCGTCGCGTCTTGAACGCTGGCTGGGGCTGATGCGGATGCACGGCGGCGCGCAGGCGGCAATGATCGCCGAGGCGCCGGAAGAGGTACGCGAACTGTTCAGCAAGCGAGTGAAGCTGATGGCACCGCTGTTGAAAGCCTGGAAGAGCGCGCTGAAAGAGGAGGGCGCGGTAGATTTTTCCGGGCTGATCCATCAGGCGATCGCCATCCTGAATAAAGGGCGTTTTATCAGCCCGTGGAAGCATATCCTGGTGGATGAATTTCAGGATATCTCACCGCAGCGTGCCGCTCTGCTTGCGGCGCTGCGCCAGCAGAACAAGCGCACCACCTTGTTCGCCGTGGGTGATGACTGGCAGGCAATCTATCGCTTCACCGGCGCGGAGATGACGCTGACCACCGCCTTTCATCACTATTTCGGCGAGGGAGATCGCTGCGTGCTGGATACCACCTATCGCTTCAACGATCGCATCGGCGATATCGCGAACCGGTTCGTCCAGCAGAATCCGCATCAGTTGCGTAAGCCGCTTAACAGCCTGACGAAGGGCACTAAAAAGGCGACAGGCCTGTTGCCGCAGGAGCAGCTGGAGCCGCTGCTGAACAAGCTGAGCGGTTACGCTAAGCCTGATGAACGCGTGCTGCTGCTGGCACGTTATCACCATCTGCGCCCGGAGGTGCTGGATAAAGCCAAAACCCGCTGGCCGAAGCTCAACCTCGACTTTATGACTATCCACGCCAGTAAAGGACAGCAGGCCGATTTTGTTATCCTGCTGGGTCTACAGGCGGGAAAAGAGGGCTTTCCCGCCGCGGCGCGTGAATCGGTAATAGAGCAGGCATTATTGCCGCAGCCGGAAGATTTCCCGGATGCCGAGGAGCGGCGTCTGGCTTATGTGGCGTTAACGCGTGCGCGTCAGCAGGTATGGTTGCTCTACGATCGCGAGCAGCCGTCACGCTTTGTCGAGCAGTTTCGTCAGCTCGGCGTGCCGCTGCTGCGTAAAGCCTGATCAGTTAAGGCGCGCCTGCAGGTAGCGCTCATAGTCTGGGATAGCAATCTCTACCGGCTGCGCAAACAGCGGCGACTGAATAATAAAATTGGCCGTCGCGAGGTTAGTAGCGACAGGGATATTCCAGACGGTCGCGAGACGCAGCAGCGCTTTGACATCGGGGTCATGCGGCACCGCATTCAGCGGATCCCAGAAGAAGATCAGCACATCGATTTTCCCTTCCGCAATCAGCGCGCCGACCTGCTGATCGCCGCCCATCGGGCCGCTCAGCATCGCGTTAACGTTTAATCCGGTATGGCGATTAATCAGATTGCCGGTGGTGCCGGTGGCGTAAAGGATATGAGATTCAAGCGTGGGCTGGTTTTGTTTCACCCAGTCAAGCAGTGAAGCCTTGCAGTGATCGTGCGCAACGAGCGCGATATGTTTGCTGGGGCCAAGCGTACGAATGGTCTGTTCCATAAAGGCGTCCTGGTAAAATCGCGTGCCGAGAAGAGAGGCACGAGTTTACCCTGCGCCTTTCCCGCCTATCAACTTGTCCTTAACAATTTGACCAGCGACATAAATTGCTGACGGGTGGCTTGATCGAAGCGATGAAACCACTCCTTAATGGTCGGCGACTGCGCTTCATCAACCCAGACGAATTCAGCCTCGACGGGTGGGGTGGCTGACGCGCCGTCGCGTACGGCAGCGAACTGAGGGACAGAGGCGACCTGGCCGTTGCGGTTGTAAAGTATCATCGCCTTTTCCATATCGCTTTCATCGGAAAGCGGCAGGCGATCGCGCCTGATATCAATCGACTGTCCATGTTCATCTACCAGCTGGAAATTGAGCGTGCGATCGAAATGGTGGCGCTCGCGGCGAGTCTCCAGCGCAGGCAGACGGATAGTGATGGTTTTCACCTGCGCGTTGAAAGTTACGATCATTGGCGCTGACTGATAGCGCAGCGACGCATCTTTATGGGCGTCGCGCAGCTGCTCAACCCGGAACAGAAACTGATGCTGGCCGCGCTCCAGCTCAAGGCTATCGGCGCCTTTCAGCAGCGAGCCGGAAATCTTGCGCCCGTCCAGTACCAGCAGGTCAATCTGCGGATCAAGCTTCAGCGTGATGGCCTGGCAGGTTGCCGAGACGAGGAGAACAGTCAACCCCGTCACGACCAGAGAGAGTTTCATGTAGACTCCAGAATAGGGCGCAAAGTTTTGTGTGTAGCAAATTCTTACATTATGGCAGTAAATTTACATTTGAACATATGTTTTTGTGCGCCAGTGCAAAATATTGCTCTCTGGAGAGAAGCGGCAGGAAAAGTCGCCACTACATTTAATGCTCTGAAATGAGGAGAAAAAGATGAACGATCAAACTATTCGTGACGTGCTGACGCGCACTCAACGCATTGCACTGGTCGGCGCCAGCGATCGTCCAGACCGGCCGAGCTACGGCGTGATGAAATATCTGCTGGATCAGGGCTACGAGGTCATTCCGGTCAGTCCGAAACTTGCCGGTCAAACGCTGCTGGGGCAGAAAGCTTACGCGAAGCTGGAAGAGGTGCCGGGAAAAATCGACATGGTGGATGTGTTTCGCAATTCAGAAGCGGCGTGGGGCGTGGCGCAGGAAGCGATCGCTGCGGGCGCAGATACGCTCTGGCTGCAGCAGGGCGTGATCAACGAACAGGCCGCCGTGCTGGCGCAGGATGCCGGTCTGACCGTTATTATGGATCGCTGTCCTAAAATAGAGATTCCGCGGCTGGGCGTAACGCGACAGAAGCAATAGAATTCACAGGCGGCCTCTTATTGCCGCCTGTGATTAATGCCGCAGGCGCGGCGCCTGCAGCTGCTGGCGGATCGATGCGGCCAGTTCGTCCATCTCCGGCTGTTCCGGATGCTCTGAACTGGTTTCGCCGGAAAGCTGAATCTCTGCGATATAGGTATGCACCTGATCGCCTTCTTCATCTTCCATCACCACATGATACCAGGGCGCGCGGCGCAGCGTTTCAGCCGCTCCAACCTCATCCAGCTTCGGCGTATCCAGTGAATATTCAGGATCGACATCCACTATTACGCCCAGCACGCCTGAAAGACGATGCCGAACCTGCTGACCAATACCAAATTTAGTGGCAATCATAGTGACCTCCAGAAAAACTGCCTCCTGATCAATATGGCGTCAGAAGGCGCTTTTTCAAGTCACACCACACGACATGCAAAACCTTTCAGGTAGAGACCCTCAGGATAGCTGGCGATAACCGGGTGATCGGCCGCCTGGCGGAACTGCTCGATAAACTGCGCTTCACGACCCGCGTCCAGCGCGGCGTCGGCCACGATTTTCTGGAACAGTTCGGTCGCCATCAGGCCAGAACAGGAGAAGGTCATCAGAATGCCGCCGGGGTTAAGCAGCTGCATCGCCAGCATATTGATATCTTTATAACCGCGGCAGGCGCCCGCCAGCTGATTTTTGTTTTCGACGAATTTTGGCGGATCCATCACGATCAGATCGAACTTCTCACCGGCGTCGCGGTAGCGGCGCAGCAGCTTGAACACATCATCGCGCAGGAAATGCGCGCGCGAGACGTCCAGCTCGTTAAGTTCCACATTCTGGCGCGCCACGTCGAGCGCTTCCTGCGATGTATCCACGCTGATCACTTCGCGACAGCCGCCCATCAGCGCCGAGACGGCAAACCCGCCGGTATAGGAGAAGCAGTTGAGCACACGCGCATCCTGCGCATAGCGACGCGTCGCCAGGCGGCTGTCGCGCTGATCGAGGTAGTAGCCGGTTTTATGCCCGCCCTGAATATCGACCAGCAGCTTCATGCCGTGTTCGGTAATCGGCAGCAGCGGCGGCGGGATTTCACCGGTGACCGGGCCTTGCGTCAGCTCCAGCCCCTCTTTTTTACGCACCGCCACATCGGAACGGTCATAGATAGCGCATTGCGGAAAGCAGTGCTGCAGCGCGGAGAGAATCGCGGGACGCTGATATTCCGCGCCTGCTGAGAGCAGTTGCAGCACCAGGAAGTTGCCGAAGCGATCGATGGTGACGCCGGGCAAACCGTCAGACTCGCCAGCGATCAGACGGTAGCTGTCTAGCCCGTCTTTTTGCGCCAGCCAGTCGCGCCACTGCCGCGCCTGTTCGAAACGGCGCACGAAGAAGGCGATATCAATCGATTCATCCTGTTGCCAGCTCCAGACGCGGGCGCGAATTTGCGACTGCGGCGAATACGCCGCGCGCGCAAGGAATTTGCCGTTATGGTCACAGACGTCAAGGGTTTCCCCCAGCTGCGCTTTACCTTCAAGGCGCGCGACGGCACCGGAAAACACCCACGGATGGCGGCGGAGCAGGGATTTTTCACGTCCCTTAGCGAGAATCAATCGAACGGTCATAGTTTGCTATGCTTACCTGAAAAAATGAGGCGCCATTGTCCGGCGGATAACGGGAAATTGCAACGCACAGCGGCAGGAGAGAGTGATGACAACAGCCTGTTATAAAATCTGGGTGCATGGCAGGGTGCAGGGTGTGGGATTTCGCTACAGCACCCAGGCGCAGGCGTCGCAGCTTGGCGTGCTGGGTTACGCTCGTAACCTTGATGACGGCAGCGTCGAGGTGCTGGCCTGGGGCGAGCCGGAAAAGGTCGACGCGCTTATCGCGTGGCTGAAAGCGGGCGGGCCGCGCGGCGCCCGCGTCGATCGCGTCCTGATGGAGCCGCATCAGCCTGCGGAGCCGCCGCGCCGTTTTACGACCGGTTGATCAGAGACACTTCGCCGGTTTAGGCAGGCCGGCGATTTTAGTCGCCTGTTTCGCCGGGCCGTCCGGAAAGAGACGGAAGAGATAGCGGCTGTTGCCTTTCTCTTCGCCATACTTTTGCGCCATCGCTTTTACCAGCATGCGAATAGCGGGCGAGGTGTTGTACTCCAGATAGAAGGCGCGTACGAAACGCACCACTTCCCAGTGCGCGTCGCTCAGCGCGATGCCCTCATTTTGGGCGATCTGCTCAGCAAGGGCCTCGCTCCAGTCATCGCGATTTTTTAAATAGCCTTCGCCGTCAACGTCGATAGTATTACCGTTAAATTCCACATCTGCTCCTTACTGCCTGATACGGCGGCATTCTAGCAAATTGCGCCGCCAGAAAAAGCAAAACCCCGCCGAAGCGGGGTAGGGATACCAGTCAGGCTATTTGCGGCTCAGCGCGTCATTAATCGTTGCGCGCAAAGCCCAACAGGCTCAGCAGGCTGACAAAGATATTGTAGAGCGAGACGTAAAGGCTGACGGTGGCGCGAATATAGTTGGTTTCGCCGCCATGAATGATATTGCTGGTTTCCCACAGGATCGCGCCGGCTGAAAAGAGAATAAACAGCGCGCTAATCGCCATGTGCAGCGCAGGCAGCTGCAGGAACAGGTTAGCGATAACCGCCACCAGCAGCACGACAAAGCCCGCCATCATCATGCCGCCGAGGAAGGACATATCGCGGCGCGTGGTCAGCACGTAGGCCGAGCAGCAGAAGAAAACCAGCGCGGTGCCGCCTAACGCCAGCGCAATCACGTCAGCCATGCCTGCGGCTAAAAATGTGCTCAGGATCGGGCCAAGGCAGTAGCCGAGAAAGCCGGTGAAAGCGAAGGCCGCCAGGATGCCCATCGGGCTGTCAGCCAGCTTGTGGGTAAGGAACATCAGGCCGTAGAAACCGACCAGCATTAAAATCAGACCCGGACCGGGCAGGCCCAGTACGGTGCTGGCGGTGGCGGTCACGGCAGAAAACGCCAGCGTCAGGCCGAGCAGAAAATAGGTATTGCGCAGCACCTTATGAGTACTAAGCAGAGATGTCCGTGAGGACGAAGTAATAAGTCTGTCCATAATGCGCTCCTTTATCAGAACACGACGTTTGCGCTGAGAATACGCAGCGGCCCCAAAACGGGAAAGGCGTTTTACCCTTCTTTACGCGATAAATCGCTGTTTCTCTGACCGGAATGGCGATTTCGCCAACGAATAACGCCGTTTTGGCTGTTTTTCAGGCGAATGAATTCGCACAGGCTTTACATCCTTCGGGGGGATGTTTATAGTGCGCCTCATTGCGGAGGGGTGGCCGAGCGGCTTAAGGCAGCGGTCTTGAAAACCGCCGATGGGAAACCATCCGAGAGTTCGAATCTCTCCTCCTCCGCCATTTTCCTGCTCAGTCAGGAACAGGCGATGCGATTATTGTCGTTTTGCCGATGCGTAAAGCATCAATCCGGAGGGATGGCCGAGTGGCTTAAGGCAGCGGTCTTGAAAACCGCCGATGGGAAACCATCCGAGAGTTCGAATCTCTCTTCCTCCGCCACACCAGAAAGGCCAGCACAATGTGCTGGCCTTTCGCATTTCTGCCCCTTCGCTTTTTACGCGTTCCGCTCTTCTCAGGCCGCTTTTGGTCAACTCTGCTATAGTCCACACACGGTTTTTGCAAACATCGGGCGCTTTTCGCGGCCTGGTTAGGTTACACTGTGGGTCGCTATGCTCTGAACAGAGCTAATTGGTTGATAGCCAGAGTGTTTCTCTACTGAACAAATGGAATAGGCACAATGATCAAGAAACTGAGTCTTTGCGCACTGTCGGTGCTTGCCGCACTGCCGATCGGCATGGCGGCACAGGCCGCTGATGGCGACATGCAGCTGCAACAGGTACTGATGTTTAGCCGTCACAACCTGCGCGCGCCGCTGGCCGATAACGGCAGCGTGCTGGAACAGTCGACGAAGAAAAGCTGGCCGCAGTGGAGCGTTCCTGGCGGACAACTCACCACCAAAGGCGGCGTGCTGGAAGTCTATATGGGCAACTACACGCGCCAGTGGCTGGCGCAGCAGGGCCTGGTGCAAAACGGCAGCTGCCCCGACAGCAGCAACGTTTTCGTCTATGCCAACAGCCTGCAGCGCACCGTCGCGACGGCTCAGTTCTTTGTCAACGGCGCTTTCCCGGGCTGTGATATTGCCGTGACCCATCAGGATGCGATGGGCACGATGGATCCGGTGTTCAATCCGGTGATTACCGACGACAGCGAAGCCTTTAACAAAAAGGCGCTGGCGGCGATGACGGCGGAAAACGAGAAGCTGGCGCTGAAGCCCGCGCTGCAGCAGCTGGATAAAATCGTCGATTACAAATCCGCGCCAGCCTGCAACAACAAAAAACAGTGCGATCTGAGCAGCGGCGATAACGTGTTCAGCGCGGAAAACGGCAAAGAGCCGAACGTAAGCGGCCCGCTGAAAGTGGGCAATGCCTTAATGGACGCCTTTACGCTGCAATATTATGAAGGCTTCCCGCTTGAGCAGATCGCCTGGGGCCAGATCAAGACGCCAGAGCAGTGGAAATCCCTCTCTGCCATTAAAAATGGCTATCAGGATGCCCTGTTCACCAGTCCGGACGTCGCGCGCGAAGTCGCCGCGCCGCTGGTAGATTACATCCGCAGCCAGCTGGTGGATCAGGACAAAGCCAACGCGCCGAAAATCACCCTGATGGTGGGACACGACTCCAACATCGCCTCGCTGCTGAGCGCGCTGCAGGTCAAGCCTTATGAACTGCCGGGCACCTGGGAAAATACGCCAATCGGCGGCCAGGTCGTGTTTGAACGCTGGCACGATGCGAAAAACAACAAAGATCTGCTGAAGCTGGAGTATGTCTATCAGACCGCCGATCAGCTGCGCGACGGCGAGATGCTGAGCTTGAAAAACCCGCCGAAGCGCGTAACGCTGCAGCTGGAAGGCTGCCCGACGGACGGCAACGGCTACTGTAGCTGGGAGCAGTTTACTCAGGCGCTGAACGGCGCGCTGCAGGGTACGCCGATGGAGCCAGCCGCGCAGCAGCAGCCAGCCGCTGCAGCTGCGGGCAATAGCGACGCCGACAAGCCGGCGGAGAGCAAGCCTGCTGCTGATAAAGCTGCCGCAGACAAAGCCGCAGCAGACAAAGCTGCAGCGGAAAAGGCCGCAGCAGAGAAGGCCGCAGCGGAAAAAGCTGCCGCGCAGAAAGCCGCTGAAGCGAAAGCCGCAGAAGAGAAGGCGAAAGCCGCTGAGGAGAAAGCGAAGGCGGAGCGCGCCGCTGCGCAAAAAGCGGCCGCCGAGAAAGTCGCAGCCGATAAAGCGGCGGCAGACAAGGCCGGCACCGATAAGCCCGCCGACGCGCCTGCTCAAAAGCCCGTTGAGTCCGCTCAGAACAGCGACGCGAAACAGACCGTCACGCAGTAAAACCTGCAGATGTAAAAAACCCCGCCGCGGCGGGGTTTTTTTATGGGCGAAGCAGATTAACCTGCGATCACCACTAGCTTCTGGTTAGCGAACTCTTTAATGCCGAGA
Source organism: Pantoea sp. UBA5923 (assembly GCF_002431095.1). Classification (NCBI taxonomy): domain Bacteria; kingdom Pseudomonadati; phylum Pseudomonadota; class Gammaproteobacteria; order Enterobacterales; family Erwiniaceae; genus Pantoea; species Pantoea sp. UBA5923. The sequence goes on from NZ_DJDN01000053.1 coordinate 43,997, forward strand.
TCGGACAGCTCGCGGCCATAGCCGGAACGCTTAACGCCACCAAACGGCAGTTCGGCCGCGGTATCGCTCTGTGAGTTGATAAATACCATTCCGGTCTCAATTGCCGAGGCGACGCGACGGCCGCGCGCGGTGTCGCGCGTCCAGACAGAGCCGCCCAGCCCGTAATGGGAGTCGTTAGCCAGCGCAACGGCGGCGTTATCGTCGCCCACCACGTAAATCTGCGCCACTGGCCCAAAGAACTCCTGATAGTAAGCGGGATTGTCCGGCCTGATATCGGTCAGGATAGTGGGCTGGAAGTAACAGCCAACGCCCTCGACCGCTTTGCCGCCGATCAGCAGCGTCGCGCCGTTCTGCACCGCTTCATCGACCTGTTTCGTCAGGCGATCGCGCGCATCTTTTGAGGAGAGCGGGCCAAGCGTGGTCTGTTCGTCCAGCGGATCGCCCAGACGCGCCGCTTTCAGCGCTGCGCTGAATTTATCAATAAAGGCGCTGGCAATCTTTTCATGCAGAATAAAACGCTTGGCGGCGGTACAGACCTGGCCGCAGTTGCTGAGACGAGCCTGCGCGCCCTGACGCACCGCCTCGTCGATATCGGCGTCGTCAAGTACCACAAAGACGTCGTTGCCGCCCAGTTCCAGCGTCGATTTCTTGAGATATTTACCCGCCTGCTGCGCCACGGCGCTGCCGGCGCGTTCTGAACCCGTCAGCGCGACGCCCTGCACGCGGTCGTCGGCGATCAGCTCTGCCACCTGGTCGCTGTCGATAAACAGGTTTGTCCAGGCGCCTTCCGGCGCGCCCGCTTCTTTAACCAGCTTGTCAAACACGTCGGCGCAGTGGGGCACGATATTCGCGTGCTTCGCCAGCACCGGATTGCCCAGCGCAAGATTAGGCGCCAGCACGCGCATCAGCTGATAGTAAGGGAAATTCCACGGCTCGACGGCGACCAGCACGCCAATCGGATGGTACTCAACCCAGGCCTCGCCCAGCTCGCTGGGGTAGGGCTGTGGTTTCAGAATCTCCGCCGCGTGTTCAGCGTAATAACGCGCGATCTGCGCGCAAATCTTCACTTCCCCACGGCTCTGACCAATTAGCTTGCCCATCTCCTTGCTGGCGATAGCGGCCAGCTCGTCAACCCGGCTTTCAATCAGATCGGCCAGCTTCGCCAGCACCTGCAGACGTGGCTGCATATCGCCTTTGCTCCATGAAGAGTGGAACAGACGATCGGCGGTCTCCAGCGCCTGGCTTACCGCTGCGGCGTCGTGAGACGGCCAGCTTTTCAGCAGCTGATTATTCGCGGGGTTAATGCTCTGATAGGAAGACATAAATTCTCCTTGGTCAGTAAAAAAAGGTGAGGCGGGAAATCCCGCCTCGCAATCAGATATTTTTACGCTCTACCGGCGTGTCGTCCCATGTCAGGACGTCGGCGTCCGTCTTGTCAAAGGCGCGAAACAGCACGTCATCATTGCCTTGCTGACGCCAGATCTCTTCTGCCAGCCTTTCGTCATAGTTGGCCACTTCGAAAATGGCTTCCGCGATTTCCGGGGAGGTGTGACGCAGCGTGGCCCATTCGCCAACGTGGTGTGCTTTCGCTTGATCGTTTGACATAATCTTCTCCTGAATGAACTTACCCTTTGAGTTTTACCGTCAGCCCGGCAACGTGCTCGCCCTGATAGCGGGCGATGTTCAGTTCCTCTTCCGTGGGCTGGCGCGAGCCGTCGCCTCCCGCCAGGGTGGTGGCACCGTAGGGGGTGCCGCCGCGAACCTGCGAGATATCGAACAGCTCTTTCGTACCGTAACCAATCGGAACAATGACCATGCCGTGGTGCGCCAGCGTGGTCCAGACCGAGGTAATGGTCTGCTCCTGGCCGCCGCCGGTTCCGGTTGATGTGAAGACGCTGGCGACCTTGCCGTACAGCGCGCCGGATGCCCATAAGCCGCCGGTGCGATCCCAGAAGGTGCGCATCTGTCCGGACATATTGCCGAAGCGCGTCGGCGTGCCGATCAGAATGGCGTCATACTGCGGCAATATTTCAGGCGTCGCTTCCGGCGCTGCCTGATCGGTTTTTCCGCCGACCTGGGCGAAACGCTCCGCATCCATGGTTTCCGGCACGCGCCGGATATCGACGTCAACGCCCGGAACGCGGCGCGCGCCTTCCGCAACCGCGTTCGCCATGGTTTCGATATGTCCATACATTGAGTAATAAAGCACCAGAATTCTGGCCATTGCGCTCTCCATAGGATGTGAAAACCTAAGCAGAAGTATAGAAGAGCTTTCCAGCCCTGCGGCGAGATCGCAAAATTTGCGGTTTTTCTGATGCATTGCATTCCCGTCTCGACCTGCGCACAATGGCGCCCGTTGAATCGCTGAAGGTGAGATATGTCGGACGTTTCCCGCACCCTGGCCCTGCGCGTAACGCGCGAAGAGCTGGTGCTGATTTTTATTACCATGATCTGGGGCGGCACCTTCCTGGTGGTGCATCGCGCAATGGCCTGGTCAGGGCCGTTCTTTTTCGTCGGTCTGCGCTTTGCCACCGCCGCGCTCATTCTCGGCTTTCTGTTTCGGCGCACGCTGGCGGGCACCACGCGGCAAGAGCTGGTCGCTGGCGCGCTGATCGGCCTGTCGATTGCGGGCGGTTACGGCCTGCAAACCTGGGGCATGCAGACCATTTCCAGCAGCCAGTCCGCCTTTTTGACCGCGCTCTATGTGCCGGTCGTGCCGCTGTTGCAGTGGCTGTTTCTGCGGCGTCCGCCGGGATTAATGGCGTGGTGCGGCATTCTTCTGGCCTTCCTCGGGCTGCTGCTGGTGGCTGGCCCGCAGGATGGCCGTATCAGCCTTAACAAGGGCGAAATCGCTACCTTACTCAGCACGCTGGCGATTGCCGCCGAAATTATCCTGATAAGCCGCTTTGCCGGGCAGGTCGATGTGCGTCGCGTCACGCTGATTCAGCTTGCGGTCGCCTCGCTGTCTGCCTTCGCGCTGATGGTGCCGAACGGCGAGTCGCTTCCGGCGCTCAGTCCGACCCTGCTGCTGAGTGCGCTGGGCCTCGGCGCGGCCAGCGCGCTGATACAGGTGACGATGAACTGGGCGCAGCGCAGCGTGTCGCCGACGCGCGCCACCGTGATATATGCTGGCGAGCCGGTCTGGGCGGGCGTGGTAGGGCGCATCGCGGGGGAGAGGCTGCCTGCGGCCGCGATCCTTGGCGGCGCGCTGATCGTCTGCGGCGTTATCGTCAGCGAGCTGAAGCTGAGGCGAAAAAAAGCGGCGCCCGCCGCGCCGCTGAAATAATTATCCCTGCTGTCGCGCCGGGCGCTCCGTCAGGGCCGCGCCGCGACGGCGCAGGATGGCGTTGAGCAGGATAGCGCCAAAGGTGGCGGTGCCGATGCCGCCCAGGGTAAAGCCACCGATCTTCAGCGAGAAATCGCCTGCGCCCAGCACCAGCGTCGTGGCGACCATAATCAGATTGCCGTTCTGGCTAAAGTCCACATGGTTCTGCACCCAAATCCGCGCGCCCGCAACCGCTATCAGGCCGAACACCACAATCGAGGCGCCGCCGATAACCGGCGCGGGAATGGCGTGGATCAGCGCGCCGAACTTCGGCGAAAAACCGAGTATCAGGGCGATTACCGCCGCCGCGACGAACGCCAGCGTGGAATAGACTTTGGTGACCGCCATAACGCCGATATTTTCCGCATAGGTCGTGACGCCGCTGCCGCCGATGGAGCCGGAGATAAGCGTCGCCAGGCCATCGCCGACAAAAGCGCGGCCCATCCAGGGATCGAGATTGCGCCCGGTCATGCCCGCGACGGCCTTCAGATGGCCAAGATTCTCCGCAACCAGAATAATCGCCACCGGCGCAATCATTACCATCGCCTGGATATCAAAACCAGGCGCGGTGGTGTGCGGCATGCCGAACCAGGCCGCCTGCGCGACGCCGCTAAAATCGACCGGCTTGCCGAACCCCAGCACGTTGGTCAGCAGCGCGTAAAGCGCCCAGGCGACGATTAACCCCACTAGGATCAGCAGACGCTGCACCATGCCATGCGTAAAAACCGCCACCAGCCCGATAGCGAGCACCGTCATCACCGCCATCCAGCTCTCAAAGCCCGATGCCGCCACGCTGTGTACCGCGATGGGCGCGAGGTTAAGCCCAATCGCCATCACCACGGCGCCGGTGACCACAGGCGGCATCAGGCGCTCAATCCAGCGCGTGCCGACTTTCATCACCACCAGACCGATAAGCGTGTAGAGCGCCCCACAGGCGATAATTCCGCCGAGCGCGACGCTGAGATGCGGATTGAGTCCCTGACCATTAAAGCCGGTCACGGCGATCACCACGCCGACAAAGGCCGCGCTGGAGCCGAGGTAGCTGGGCACGCGTCCGCCGGTTACCAC
>NZ_DJDN01000052.1:0-2808 GCF_002431095.1 Pantoea sp. UBA5923
CCCTGCCCTTTAGCGTCCTGGAACACCGTGGCGACCATCTTGCCGTTTTTCAGCATCTGCAGCGCGTCCGGGGTGCCGTCTACGCCGGCGATCAGGATATGGTTAGGATTTTTGCCCAGCGCCTGCAGCGCACCGATAGCCATCTCATCGTTGTTGGAGGCGATCGCCTGGATATCGTCGCCTGCGGTCAGCCAGTTGCTCACCACGTCTACCGCATCGTTACGCATAAATTTTGCGGTCTGCTTCTGCACGACTTTGATGCCGGGGTATTTGGCGACAACCGCCTCAACGCCTTTGGTGCGGTCGCGCGTGGCTTCGTTAGCGAGATCGCCCATCAGAATGGCGACGTTGCCTTTGCCGTTTAACGCTTTCGCCAGCGCTTCCATCTGCAGACGGCCCGCCAGTTCGGAGTCCGACCCGACATAAGCCATCTTGTCGCTAAGCTCCGCCTGCGGGCGACGGTTAACAAAGATCAGCGGGATGCCCGCTTTGGTGGCCTGATCCATGATCGGTTTCACCGCGTTGGTATCCACCGGGTTGACGATGATGGCGTCTACGCCCTGGCCGATAAAGTTCTGTACCTGCTGCAGCTGCTGGGAGACATCGCCTTTGGCGTCTTCCATCTGCCCCTGAACGCCCTCTTTCTGCATCTCTTTTTGCATCGCGGTACGCAGAATGGTGAGGAAGTTGTCGTCGAACAACGCCATAGATACGCCGACCGAAAGATCTTTCGCCATCGCGGCGGCGGGCAACATGCAGGCTAACAGTGTGACAGCGAGTGTTTTTTTGATGTTCATGAGTAACCCTTATTGTCGTTAACTTGCCGACGCCGCTGATACCGCGAATGAAAAATATCTTTTACATTCACTCAACGTTGCTGGCGGTTCAAATCTGTTTACAGAGGTGGGGCCTGGACGTTCGCGCTTTTTTGTGACTCACTCCTCCTTTTTACAATTGCTTGTTTCCGCAGGAATTAATTTTAAAATTACGTTCCAGTTTTGCTGATTCATTCCGGCGGTGATAATAAGCAGTTTATTTATTCCATTAATATTGCTTTTGAAATTTTTATCATAAAAGCACTGAAACAGTTGTTTTAACATCGCGAAATAACAAAACTTTGACACGTATCTAACATCTGCTGGGAAATGCGTTTAAAGTGAGATCCTGTTGGCAGTTTGAAATCTCGCCGAATCTGTTGAAAAAGCGGCAATCCGCTGCTTTTGCGAGCGTTCAGTCGGGAAAAATGAAATCGTGCTTTGACAAGCCACAACGGCGTCGCTAATATTCGCCCCGTTCCAACGATTCCTCTGTAGTTCAGTCGGTAGAACGGCGGACTGTTAATCCGTATGTCACTGGTTCGAGTCCAGTCAGAGGAGCCAGATTTAAAAAGCCCGCTCAGGGAAACCTGAGCGGGCTTTTGGTTTTTTGTTTTTGGCTGGGTGTGAATACTCTCATGCTTACGGGCATAAATTCTGTTAACAGAGGAAGTAAAGGCTGTCTTTAGGGATAGATCCCTTTAAAACTGGTTTTTTTCCTGGGGCCAGTCATGATTTCCTCCAGCGCCTCGACGCACTTAAGATAATGTGGCGTTTTCTTGTGCGCGGCGACGGCGTCACTATCGGCATAAGCCTCATAGATGTAAAACCTGGTAGGCTCCTGTTCGTCTTGCAGCACATCAAATCGCAGATTGCCTGGTTCTTTAATTGCACCTAAATGGTTTTCGCGAAACACGTTCAGAAACTCATCGACCTTATCGGCTTTGACATTAATTTCTACGAGTGTGACTTCCATAACGCCTCCTCTGGCTCAGCATGTGTGGTCGAGAAACAGCTGGTAGGCATGATCTACGCTGGCGTTGTCATGCACCACGGCCTGTACCGCTTTCAGCATGGCAATCGGCGATTCGGACTGGAAGATGTTGCGCCCCATATCCACGCCAGACGCCCCCTGATCGATTGCCTGAAAGCACATCTCCAGCGCCTCGCGTTCGGGCAGTTTCTTGCCACCAGCGATAACAATCGGCACCGGGCAGCCTGCGGCGACGCGCTCAAAGCCGCTGTCCACATAGTACGTTTTGATGATGTGCGCCCCCATCTCGGCGGCAATGCGGGTTGCCAATGAGAAGTAACGCTGATCGCGCACCATATCTTTCCCCACGCCGGTCACCGCCATGGTTGGCATGCCGTAGCGGGTGCCTTGATCCACCAGTTGAATAATGTTTTTGATCGACTGATGCTCGTGCTCGCTGCCGATATACACCTGCGCGGCCATGGCTGACACATTCAGGCGCAGCGCGTCTTCAATCGCTACAGCAACCGTTTCATTCGACAGCTCGGTCAGAATCGAGTTACCTCCTGAAGCCCGTAGCACCACGGGTTTATTGACGGCGGCGGGCACCACGCTGCGCAGAATACCGCGCGTACACATCAACACGTCAGTGTATTCAAACAGCGGCGCGATATTGATATCGATCCGCTCCAGGCCGGTGGTTGGCCCCTGAAAATAGCCGTGGTCGAACGCCAGCATGACGGTCCGCCCGGAAGCTGGATTGAAAATGCGTGCCAGCCGTGACTGCATCCCCCAGTCCAGCGCCCCACTTCCCTTGAGAAAGAACGCGCGGTTACTTTGCGGCGTACCAATACCAAAATCCTTCCCGTCTTTGATGTCGTCTAGATCAGCCATCTCAAGCTCCCCTTACATTGACGTTAATGTCAAAAATCGTACTTACCGATGTTGTCTTTGGTGAACACCACGCGCTCCGGCAGCAGAACAATGCCGTTACCCCTGGCTTCATACTGGTAGCCCTGG